>JAEYSH010000148.1 GCA_023434825.1 Methanobacteriota archaeon
ATATCTCCCAGTATTATTATACGTCCTCCCATCATGAAAAGGCCGCTCATAAATCCTGAGTTTCCTCCAACTATGATGGTACCATTTTTCATTATTTCTCCAGTTCTAGAACCAACATTCTTTCGAACTACAACGGTACCGCCGTATATACCCTGGCCAACACCATCTCCTGCTGCTCCATCTACTATAAATTCGCCATCAGTCATATTATCTGCGGGGAACCATCCGGCATTTCCGTTGACATGTATTTTAGCCCCATCTATCATTGTCCCTGCAAAGTAACCTGCAGAACCATCTATTATGATTTCCGCGTCATCAGTAAGACCAGCAATCATGTAATGCATTGCATTTGGATTTTTAATGATAATCCGATCATATTCTTTGGCCGCATCTTTTACAGCCCTATTTAAATCCCGTGGCACCATTGAATTTGCATCAATTTCTATTTCCCTCATGAAATCACCTTATTAAATTGTATATGCCCTTGTTTCTCCAGGGGATATCTGATCAATTTCGTCTGTCTCCATTACAGCACGAAGAGAAACTTCCTCAGAAGCAATAGCAAATACTTCATCGTTTTCGGCCATTACGCCAGGTCTAAGTCCTAACTGGTCTTTTGCTATTCCTACACCATTTGGTGTTCCTACAATATATGAAAATGGTCCATCCATATCTATAACTGATTGTTCCAGGGCTTCTTCCAGTTTGTACCCTTCATGTAATTTATCAGCAATATAATGCACAATACATTCTGTATCGTTGTTTGTTTCAAAAATATGTCCCTTTCTCTCTAGCGGGTCCCTTATTTTCCAGTAATTTGTAATCTGCCCGTTGTGAACAACAGTGATATCTGGTGTAATATAACTCTGGAATGGGTGTGCATGATAACGATCAACTATACTTTCAGTTGAAAATCGAGTATGACCAATTGCATGGGTTCCCATTTTTGAATAAGTATCATATCTATCTGCAATTTCGATTACAGAGCCTACATCTTTGATCATTTCAAAGGAATGGCTTCCATTTAGCACTATTACGTCTTCTATTTTATCAATATCCATAATAAGAGGCTTAAGCTCATCAAATGTATTCAGTGCAATTTTACATCTGTAAATATTATAATTTTCCACTGATGGAATTATTTCCTCTTTTTCAATTGGTGTAACTGCATTTACAGCTTCTTTTACCTGTTCAAGAAGGCCTGATCTTTCTTTTACTTCTATGTTTAATAGATATTCATGATCTTTTAAACCAAGTCCTCCGTATATGGAAAAACCTGCAGAATCTGGTCCCCTGTGTTGTAGGGCATCAAGCATCCTTGTCATGATTTCCCCTACAGGATGTAGTTTCTTGTCTTTAAATACAACTCCTGCTATTCCGCACAATTTAATACCTCCTTTATGAAGTACTGGTGGATTTTTGTATCGCCTGTAAGCTCTGGATGAAACGCTGTGGCAATGTACTTTCCACTTTTTACTGCAATAATTTTATCTTGATATTTCGAGAGTATATCAACGTTATTTCCGACTTTTTCTATATATGGCGCTCTTATGAAAACGCCTTCATATTTTCCGCCTAATATATCTATTTTATCTTCAAAGGATGCCTTTTGCCGTCCAAAGGCATTTCTTTTAACTTCCATGTCAATTAGGCCAAGTAAGGGTTGGTTATAATCGGTTTTTTTGGCAAGAAGCACCATTCCAGCACATGTTCCCATCACAGGAATATTTTGATTAATTATAACATTTTTTATTCCGGTTTTTTCCATTAATTCGCCTATTACTGTGCTTTCTCCACCTGAAATAATTATTCCATCACATTTTGAGACATCTTCTGCAGTTTTTACTTTTAAAACTTCTGCTTCAACACCAATCTCTTTTAATGCTTGTTTAGTCATATCAAAATGTTCAGAAACATCTCCCTGTAAGTTTAATATTCCAATTGTAACCATATTTGTATCCTCGGGTTATTCACTTTTCATTGATTGTCTAGGGTGATATTACTTGAAAATAATAATATATAAAGTTACCGGAAATTCGTTTCCGAAAATGAATATATTTTGAAAAATAAATTCCATTTCAGTTTTTTTTTATACAATGTTCAAAATTTTCTTAGTAATATATGCTATTACTGAACACTTATATAAACTTTTCACTTTTTAAGATCTAAAAAATAGCGTTATATTTACATTTCCAATAAATTAATATACCATAAATCGAAATTCAATTAATAATATCACTAAATTAAGGTGCTAATATTTTATGGAGTGAAATAATGAATAAATTAACAATTCTTCTAATTATTATCGCAATTGTAGGATCGGGGGTTATTGGGTTTGTTCTGGGGGCCCAAAATTCTCAAATGATTCCTACAGTTAATGTGGGGAATAACACGACTAATGAAAGTGATTATTCTTCATACGATACCCCTAAAACCACAAAAAACACTACTAAAAAAACCAATACAACAACAGTAAAAAAGAATACAACAACACCAGTTATACCAGTAAAACCAGTAACCAATACCAGCGGTAACAGTACATAACTGTTCAGCTGCTTATTTTTTTATTTTTTTAATTTTAAATTTTTTTAATCTATATTTTGCATTATTTTATTAGTTTCCTCTTTTACAACTTCTGCTGCTTTTATAAAACTTTTTCTTTCATCTTCACTCATTTTAATAGGTAATATACCTTTAATTCCTTCTATGCCTAATTTAACTGGGACACCAAGGCAAACATCTTCAATATTTTCTATTTCTCCTTCTAAATAGGCACTGACAGTGAGAATTTTATTTTCATCATTTAATAATGTAGTAACAATGTTAGAAATTGCAAATGCAGGTCCGTATTCTGTTGCTCCTTTCTTACCAATTATATTGCTCCCAGCATTTTTTACGCTTTCTATTGTTTTTTTAATGTCAAATGGTTTATAACCGGTGAAATAATCCCAAGCAGAATAATATTCAAGTGGAATACCTCCAATAGACGTGGAGCTTATTAATGGAACCATTTGCGGCCCGTGCTGCCCTATTATCCGGGTATGTATTTCACTAACATGAACATGAAAATGCTTTGCCATATAATTTTTAAACCTGAGGGAATCAAGGTGGTTTCCCAGCCCAAAAACCTTTTCTTTCTTAAAACCTGAAGTTTTTAAAGCAACATATGTCATTACATCCACGGGATTAGTAATTACAAGTATTATAGAATCTGGAGCTATTTCTGCAATTTTCTTTGAATATTCAGCTATTATTTTTGCATTTTTTGTTCCTAAATCTTCTCTTTCCATTCCAGGCCCTCTTGAAGCCCCGGCAGTTAAAACAACAACACTGGATCCTTCAATATCTTCAAGATTACATGAAGTTTTAATGGAAACATAAACTCCTTTTGCAGCTAGTGCATCGTAAATATCCAGAGATTCACCCTGAATTTTACATAAACTTTCTTCCCGGGAGATGAGAACAAGCTTATTCACGGAATTTTCTTCAGCCAGGCAGAAAGCTGCTGCCCTACCCACTCTTCCTGTTGCTCCAATTATGCTTACTTTCATAAAATACCTCAAATAAATAGAATAATATGGAATAAATGAAATCTAAAATACTATAAGTAGTTTATGCAGTATTAGTTATTAAAATTAATTATTATTATGAAAATAAAAAATAATTTTTTTATCTAATTACCCAGTTAAAATGAATTAAAAGTTAAAAAAAATGATTTATATACTAAAAAATTAGATTTAATCATCCAATTTTTTTAAGCGATGCTGCAGCAACCTGTTTAACAAAACCACTTTTATCTTCAAGAGCTTTCTCCAAGGGTTCACGAGCTCTACTGTCTCCTAACTCTCCAAGTGAATATGCCGCTCCACTTCTTACAAATCCACTATCATCATCAAGTAACTTCACGAGTGGCTCATATGCATCTTTATTTTTAATTTTTCCAAGTGCCCAT
Source organism: Methanobacteriota archaeon (assembly GCA_023434825.1). GTDB lineage: Archaea > Methanobacteriota > Methanobacteria > Methanobacteriales > Methanobacteriaceae > Methanobacterium_D. The sequence continues at coordinate 3,953 of JAEYSH010000148.1, forward strand.
GCAGCTCCACCCCTAACACGCCAGTTATCATTATTTAAAGATTCTATAAGTGAATTAACTGATGGATCTCCAATCTGGGCCAGTGCACCTGAAGCCGCTCTTCTTACCCATTTATTACCATCATCCATGGCATTTATAAGCGGTTCAATGGCTCTTTCATCACCAATTAGACCTAAAACTAAAGCTGATCCTCTTCTGATATTTTTATTGGGGTCTTCGAGAGCATCAATTAAATCTTCTACTGCAGGTTCTCCAATTTCTTCTAAAAGATCCATATTCTGACGTCTTACAAATTCATCATCATCTTTTAAATTCTGAATTAATCTTTTAATGTTCTCTTCTCTTTCCATTCGTATAAAGCCCCCTTAAAATTTAAATTCATTCTGATTAGTTACTTTTTACCCTTATCTTTTAATATTTAAATCAAATTACTGCTTTTTAATTATAATTTGTATATAATATTATGTCTTTAAACTACATAAATTTAATGCAAACTCAAATAAAAAAAAGATCATTTGATTAAATTTCTTAGCTTATAAATCGTTTAGATGTTGATTTATAAAGATTAACTTAAGAAATAATTAATTTAGGATATAAAAATTAAAAGTTGTTTTTTTGTTAATTAATTGTTATGCCAAAATATTTTCTTGTATATCTAAACATTCATCTTCATTGTAAAGAGTATTTATAATATCAAGAGCTATTTTTTCTCCATCTTTATATTTAACTTCTTTAAATATGATGAGTGATTTCCTAAATAGGTCATATATCTTTTTTTCTTTACCTAATAAGTAATATACAACTCCTAAAAGAAGAAGTGAGAAAGCTTCACCTTTTTTATCTCTTCCTTCATGAGATAAATCAAATGCAGTTTTTAAGTTTTGCAATGCGCTAAATGGTTTATTTTCTTTCATAAGGTAATTGCTGAGGACTTGAAGCAGAGCTACTTCTATTTCCTTATTTTCTTCTTTATGGGCATCATAAATTAGTTTTTGATAGTATCCGGATTCATATTCGGCATTAGTAGGTTCTTTAATGTTATATTTTTTCTTTATAATTTTCATAATTGCATCGATATTTGATGAAATCTTTTCATAGCTTAAATAACAATCATTTGGGGCGCTATCATATGTTTCTATTAAATTTTCTTCTTCATCTATTAATTCTTCGTCAGAAATATCTGAAAGTTCTTCTTCTATTTCTTTATTCAGTTTCTCTTCTTCTGCAAGTTCTATAGCTTCTTTAATGTCTTCAACTTCTCTAATTTTTTCTAAATAATCATCTTTCAATGGAGATTTAGTAAGTGTATAAATATGAAAAACGCTTTGATATCTTTCAAGCGCTTTGTTCATTTCACGCATGCTTAAATAAACGTCTCCTATTAGATCAAGTACAAAAGCTTCAGCTTCTACTTCATTGAGAGATTCGTAGATTTTTGCAGCCTTTTTGAGGTTAAAGAGTGATTCATCATATTTTTCATCTTCATAATAAATTAAGCCTATATCAATTAGAGCATCAGCTTCATTTTCCTGAAATTCATGTAGTTTTTTGGTGTAATGTTCAAGTGATCCTTTTTGTTTTAAGCGATCAATTACTCCAATTGAACTGAAAATATCCCACATATTGAAACACCACTAGATAGTAAATGATTTTGATAAGAATATATCTAGTCTTTGAATAAATAAAGGTAGTACTCAATCAACATAATTAATTTTATTAATAATGATTTAAAAATCAAAGATATAACAATTTAAACTTAAAAAATAAAGCTTTAAAATAATTTTTAGTGATAAAATGTATGATATAACGATTATTCCCGGAGACGGTATTGGAAAAGAGGTTATGGGGGCAGCAATAAGTATTCTGGACGTTCTCGATATAGAATTTAATTACAGATATGCACATGCGGGTAATGAATGCTTTAAAAAAACTGGTTCAACAATTCCTGATGAAACAATCAAATCAGCGAAAAGTTCAGATGCTACACTTTTTGGGGCTGTTACAACTGTTCCAGGTCAAAAAAGCGCCATAATAACTCTTAGAAAAGAACTGGATCTTTATGCAAACTTAAGGCCGATTAAATCTTATCCCGGGATAAAAAGTCTTTTTAATGATCTGGATATCATGATCATAAGAGAAAATACAGAAGGGCTTTATTCTGGGATAGAAGAAGAAAAAGAAGATGGTGCTACTGCTTTAAGGGTTATAACCCGAACTGCTAGCAAAAGAATCTGTAAATTTGCATTTAATTACGCTAAAAAAAATACAAGAAAAAAAATTACAGCGATACATAAAGCAAACGTCCTTAAAAAGACTGATGGATTATTTAAAGAAACTTTCTATAATGTTGCTCGAGATTTTCCGGATATTAAAACAGATGACCGTTACGTGGATGCTGCGGCCATGTTTCTAATTACAAATCCATATATGTTTGATGTTATTGTGACCACAAATCTTTTTGGAGATATACTTTCTGATGAGGGTGCGGGCCTTGTTGGAGGGCTGGGATTAGCCCCATCAGCTAATATTGGGGAAAATAACGCATTATTTGAACCAGTACATGGTTCTGGACCAGATATTGCTGGTAAATGTATTTCTAATCCTTCTGCTATGATAATGTCTTCTGTAATGATGTTAAATTATTTAAAAGAATATGATGCAGCATTTAAAGTTGAAAATGCGCTTAAAGAAGTCTTAATGGAAGGTAAGATTTTAACTCCAGATTTATGTGGAAATTCAACTACAATGGAAATGGCAGATGAAATACGTCTAAAGATAAAATAAAGATTAATTTAAAGTATTTATTGATATAATGCCGTTATTATTATATTTTTAATGAATATTAAGCTATTTTATGAACTGTTATTTCAGATAGATTAATTTATAATAAATGGGGTTCTAAAAATGTGTATGTTATGAGTTTCTAGTTTTATAATTCAATTTTAGAAAAATATAAGAATAATTAAATAATAGTCACATAGTAAGTTTTATATTGGTACAAAAACATAATTTTCTATAGAATTAAAGGTGATATAAACTGTATTATCGTTTTAAAGTCATTGAAAATGTTGATTAATAACATGAGAAACCACCTTTAATCAATGTTAATAATGTTTAAAAATTTTTATGATACGGAGGTGTTTTTTTGAAAACAACAATTAGTGTAATTAAAGCAGACGTAGGAAGTATTGCAGGGCATGGATTAGCTCATCCAGCTTTACTTGCAAAGTGCGAAGAATTCCTGGCAAAAGCAAAAGAAGAAGAATTATTGATGGACTATTATGTCACAAACTGTGGTGATGACACAGAACTTATTATGACCCACAAACAGGGTGAAGAAAACGAAGAAATCCACGAATTAGCATTTAATGCATTTATGGCAGCAACAAATGTTGCAAAAGAACTAAAATTATATGGTGCTGGTCAGGACCTCTTATCTGATACATTTTCAGGAAACATTAAAGGAATGGGACCTGGTGTTGCAGAAATGGAATTTGAAGAAAGACCAAGTGACCCTGTAGTTGTCTTCTGCTGTGATAAAACAGAACCTGGTGCATTTAACATGCCTTTGTTTAAAATGTTTGCAGACCCATTTACAACAGCAGGACTCGTAATTGACCCTTCACTTCACGGTGGATTTGAATTTGAAGTATTCGACGTCATGGAACACAAAAAAGTTAAAATGAGCTGTCCTGACGAAATGTATGATGTACTTGCACTTTTAGGTACAATCAGCAGATATGTCATAAAAAGAATTAGAAGAAGAAGTGACAACGAAATCGCAGCTTCAGTAAGTACAGAAAGATTAAACCTCATGGCTGGTCAATACGTTGGTAAAGACGATCCTGTTGCAATTGTAAGATCACAATCAGGATTCCCAGCAGCTGGAGAAATAGTAGAACCATTTGCATTCCCACACTTAGTAGGCGGATGGATGAGAGGTTCACACAACGGTCCTTTAATGCCTGTCGGACAGAAAAACGCTTATCCTGTAAGATTTGACGGACCTCCACGAGTAATTGCTCTTGGATTCCAGATAGCAGATGGTATGTTAGTAGGACCTGCAGACATGTTTGATGACCCTGCATTTGACCCTTCAAGGGAAAAAGCAGCAAATATAGCTGAATACATGAGAAGACACGGCCCATTCGAACCACACAGGCTTCCAGCAGACGAAATGGAATACACCAGTCTCCCTGGAGTAATGGAAAAATTAGAAGGTAGATTTGAAGATATTGACTAATTCTTCAAATTTTTTTTTATTCTTTTATCTTATTTTAAAAATAATTTTGATGGATTTTGAACACACATTTTATTAATATCTGATTTTTTAATCCCATATTCCGCCATGGAATTTACAAACATTTTCATTCCATCTACCGGCTTTGGATTGTGAGCTTGACCAAAATCAGTTGCCATAATACAATTTTTTGCCCCAACATCTTTAATTGCATCGGCCATTATTTTTGGATCTAAATTATCGTGCTTTTCCATACATGCCACAAAACAGTGCTCTAAATAGGCATATCTGGACATTTCTTTTTGTTCATCAACTGAAGCCCCAACAACGCCAGTTAAAGGATGATTAATAATTATTTTATTTATCCCTTGCTCTTTAGCATAATCTAAAAGTTTAAAGATTTCATCTGGCTTTAAATGTCCAGTTGCTAAAACTAAATCATTTCCTGCAATTATATTAAGTATTTCTTCAGTATTCTGGTAATTTATATTAATTTCTGGAGCTGAAATCGTTGGAAACCACACAATTTTACCTCCAAGATTAGCAGTAACTTTAACTGATTCTGGATTCAGTCCTCCAACACTTGAATTTAAACAAATTCCCCCAATAACTTTAAATCCAGTTACAGTTTCTGCTATTTTGGCTCTTGAAGCTGTAGATTCAACATGAGATTTAATAACTATTGCACCCATCTTTTCCTTTCTTGCTTCTTCTGCTGCTTCAATATCATTAGATATTCTTAGTTTAATATCTGGAGCTGTATGGATATGGGTATCTAAGAACCCTTCAATTGAATTATTATAGTCCATAAAAATCGTTAAATAATTTTAAGGTGCCTTAATTTTGGCTCTAACTTCTTCATAGAGATTATTTCCATTAGAATCCATTGCCACAACTAGCGGGCCGAAATCTTTAACTTCCAGTTCCCATATGGCTTCTGGAACTCCTAAATCAATCCAGTTTACGCTATTTACTTTTAAAATTGATTTAACATATAAAGCAGCACATCCACCGACAGCAGCAAGATAAACAGCGTTATTTTCTTCCAGTGCGCTGGCAGTATTTTCATCCATACCTCCCTTTCCAATAACGGCTTTAACACCCAATTTTAAAACATCTGGTTGATAGGGATTCATTCTTGTGCTTGTAGTAGGTCCTACAGCTACCATTTCATAATTTAACTTTTCATTTTCACATGAAGATTTTATAATTGGTCCTGCATGGAATATAACTGCTCCTTTGAGCTCTACGGGTGATCCTTCCTCTAATATTCTTTGATGGGCCCTATCTCGTGCAGTATAAATTGTCCCTGATAAATATATGATATCTCCAGTTTTTAATTTAGTAATATCGTCCTCTGAAAGTGGTGTTTTTAGTTTTATACTCATTTATTCACCTATTTTATTATGGATCTTTAATTTTTATATTATATTAATTGAATAAATTTGAAATAAAGCTTCCAGTATGCCTTAAATTCTATTATATCTTTTTAGATTTAAATGGTTTAAATTCTTTCTTTATTCCTTAAATTCCATATATTTATATATTCATTTATTTATATCTTATTTGAAAAATAATATTTTTTAAATTTTAGAAAAATAAACTAGATACAGTTTTTATTGTTAAATAATATATATTAATTATTTTATTGATTAAAAATGATTATCAGAGGTTAACTATGTCAGGGGACAACTTAGTGGGTCTAACAAAGTATATAATGACCCTTCCACCAACGAGATTTTCACTTTTCAGTATGGCATTTATAAGTTTCATTATAGGATGTATAGCTTCATTACTGGAACCATCGGCAAAATATTCAGTTTTATACAGTATTGTATACGGCGGTTCAGCAGGGTTTTTAATTTTTGGATTAACTTCAATAATGAGCGGAGCGCTTACCCAGCCGATACTAAACTCATTTGAAGGTAGACACATGAAAATGAAGCAATCTATGTTTCTTGCGTTTGCTTCAATGATGATAGTAGGTTTTATATATATAATTGGGAGTATAGTGAACGTATTTTCAGTTTATGATTATATAATTGACGCACTTATTTTCGGATGTGCATTAATGTTTGCATTTAGAATCATTACAATCTGGGGAACTTCGAATATAAGTCTTTTTAAGTCCCTCGCAGTATCTGCAATTCAACCAACACTAATACTTAGCATGGTTATAGTTTTAAGCACTTTAACTAGTTTAACTTCTAATATTGGAGATTTTAGTATTATAGCTCTTTTTTTAAAGATATTTATTGCTTCTTTAATAATGCTAATTGCTATTTATTCTCTGGTTATGATAATGGAATCTCCTATGAGAAGAAATTTAGGCGTTGGCGGTCTGGAATTATTAAGCCTTACATTAGCACATGTAACTGAAGGTTCTGGTGCATTAGAAACTATATTTGAAGATATGGGCGAATCTATTGATACATTAATAGGTATAATCAGCTTTAAAGGCAAAAGTGGTACTAAATCTATGTTTTTAGCTCCGTGTGTCCATCCCGGTCCCATAGGAAATATTGGTGGGGGAAATATGCCTACAATTCTCTCAAACAAGTTTGATAATTTTACAATGGTTTCCCATGGCCCATCAACCCATGACTTTAACCCTGTAGCAGCTAAGGAAATAAATAAAATAGAAAAAGTGGTTAAAGATGCTTTAGAAGATATGAATTATTCTGAAAATGTCAGTGAGTTTTTCATGGTTCAAAATGAGGGAGCAAAAATAGGTGCTCAATATTTTGACAATAATTTATTAATGCTTGCAACATTTGCACCTAATGGATTTGATGATATTGATTTTGGTGTTGGTCTTGCTTTAATGAATCAAGCAAAGTCCAGTTGCGGTATAGAAAATGTCATGATGGTAGATTGCCACAACTGCTTTAAAGGAGAAGGTGGAAGAGTTTTACCCGGTAATAAAGAAGTTTTTGAGCTTATGGGTGCAGTTGAAAAGATTAAAGCGCCTCAATCCGATTATAAAATTAGAGTGGGATGTTCTGAAGATCCTATGGAAAATTTCACAAAAGAAGAGGGTATTGGAGAAAGTGGATTAAAAATAATGGTTCTTGAAGCATACAAATCTTCTGGAGAATCACAGAAGACTGCATATATTCTTCTAGACGCTAATAATATGAAAATAGGATTTAGAGAAAAAATACTGGAAAAAGTCCTTGAGATGGATATTGATCATGCAGAAGTAATGACTACAGATACTCATTATGTAAACACCCTTTCTGGAGGTCATAATCCTGTTGGAACAAAAAAACAGGATGAAATCATAGAAAGTATTCTAAAATGCACTGATAATGCTCTAAATGATTTAGAAGAAGTTTCTGTAGGTTTTAAAGTATCCCGTATTGAAGATATTAAAACTCTGGGCCCTACACAAGCTACAGAACTTGTAACTACGATAAGTTCAATTGTTGCAGTAAGCCGGATATTTGCACCATTTATATTCATACTTGCACTTATAGCAGTGTTTATATGGATATTCTACTGGGCATTTTAATTACAAAAGAATCATGAAAATAAAAAAATTTTAAGGAATTTAGATAATAAAAAAATGGCGGATTTTAAACATTAATAAATATAATCCATACCATCATCCATAAAAAGAAGAAAGGCACTATACCGCTC
>JAEYSH010000195.1 GCA_023434825.1 Methanobacteriota archaeon
GTTTTAGACTGGGATTTAAGGAACTATCACGGTTATACTCTATCTGGAACAACTTACAATGCTTATTTAGTTTTTGGTGAAGATAAAACGGTTTTAATTGACAATACATATCCTGGAACTGGTCCTCAATTATGGGGTAGAATTGAAGATGCATTTAATAAAGAAGGAAAAGATTTAAAAATAGATTATATAATTCAAAATCACGTAGAAAAGGATCATAGTGGAGCAATAACAGAAATTGTCAAAAAATTCCCAGATGTTCCAATTTACTGCACTCAAAAAGCAATAGAAGGACTAAAAAATCATTATCCGTCCATGGAAAGTGCAAATTTTGAAGTTGTTAAAACAGGCGATCAACTTTCTATAGGTGATAAAACATTTGCATTTTTAGAAGCTCCAATGTTACATTGGCCAGACAGTATGTTTACATTACTTGTTGAAGATGGAATATTATTTTCTAATGATGCATTTGGGCAACATCTATGTTTTAATAAAAGAATGGACAATGAAATTTCAGAATATATGTTAATGGATGCAGCTAAAAAATTCTATGCAAATTTAATAACTCCTTTATCCCCTCTGGTTCTTAAAAAATTCAAAGAAGTTGAAGATTTAGCATTACTGGATAAAATTGAAATTATTGCCCCATCACATGGACAGATCTGGACAGATCCAATGAAAATAATCGAAGCATACACTCATTGGGCTACAGGTAAATGCAAAGACAAGGTAACAATAGTTTATGATACAATGCATGGTTCTACCCAAAAAATGGCGCATGAAATTGCTGAAGGTATCATTAGTGAAGGAGTCGATGTTTCTATGTATTTCCTCCATTCAGATGAAAGGAGCGAAATTGTTAAAGATATTTTGGACAGTAAAGCTGTCTGTTTTGGGATTCCAACAATTTTTAACAAACCATATCCTAGCATTGGTGATTTAATATTTTATTTAGATGGGTTAAGGTTTGATAGAACTGGATTTAAAAAGTTAGCCTTAACTTTTGGCTCAATGGGATGGGCTGGTGGAGCTGTTAAAAAAATTTCCACAGACCTTGAAAATATGGGATTCGAACTTTTTGACTCTAAACAAGTTACATATGTTCCTAAAAAGGACGAATTAACTGATTTATATGAATTAGGGAAAAATTTAGGGGCTAAAATCAAAGAAATTTAAATATTTCTTTTTTTATTTTTAATTAATTTTTCAATATTTTTGAAATCATATTATTTCTAACTTAATCAATTTTTTGATACCAATTCATTTAACCTTTTCATCATTTGTCCAATACCATTACATCCATCTAATAAATTGATAACCTCTTTTTTTGGAAATAATTCATTAATCATGTCAGTATAAAACTTTCCACCTAAAATTATAACTTTATCATAGTTATTGAGTTTTTTATCTTTAATCTGTTGACTGAGTGCTTCTTTAGAAATTGGATTTGAATTTTTAATATGAAAACATTCATTATAGGGTCCTTTAATATATTCCTCTGGAAAAATAAACCCGTATTTAGCTGACATGATACAGTACGAATTATTATACATTTTTTCAGCATATTCAATGCATTTTTTTGTAAAAACACCAGTATATAAATATTTAGCCTTTATTGAAGTATTTGAAGGATTATTATCCCAAATTTTCCTCTTTCCACAAGATATTATACATAAACTATTCATTTTATCGTTGAAATTTGAAATTTTGAAAATAAACTTTAAATTAATTTTATTTTTCTTATAAGTTATAAGTTAACATTTTTAAATGTTTTTAATCTAATTATTTTTATAAACAATTTGAGGGAATAAATTGAAATCCGAAAAAAATGTAGAAAAACAGATTATTGAAATATTAAATAGCTATGCAAAAGCTTATGCAAATAAAGACCTGGATTCAATGTTGGAATTATTTTTAGATGATCCAGATATAGTTGCAATAGGGACAGGTCAGGATGAATGGGTTTATGGATTTGGAGAACTTAAAGAAGGTTTTAAAAGAGATATAGCGCAATCTGAAAATATTAATGTTGAATTTGATAATATATCAGTTTCAAATGTAGAAAATGCAGCATGGGCATCATCATATATGAATATGAATGCAAAGGTATCTGGAGAAGAAATAATTCTTAGGGGAAGATTAACAACAGTTTTTAAAAAAGTAGAAGATAATTGGTATATTGTGCAATTACATTACTCATTACCTGTAGAAGCCCAAAAAGATGGACACTCATTCCCTGAAAGAATTTAATTAGTTCAGATTTATTCAGTAGATTTGAGGTTGAAAACTGTAATTTCCGGCGAACAATTTATTCTAATCCAGAAAATATTTGTTCCAAGTCCCCTGTTGGTGTACTGTATCATGTTTCCTACATTATATTTTCCAACAGGGTATTTTAAAAACTGAGATCCCCTTATAAAAGTTCCAATTCCAGGTATAACAAACTGTCCGCCGTGAGAATGGCCAGAAAGTTGTAAACTAAATCTTCCTGTTGTTGAACTTATATCTGCAAAATCAGGTTCATGTGCAAGTAGTATTGCGGGATTATCATCAGGTAATTTATCCATTACTAAATCAAGTCTATGTTTATTTAGCATAACACTATCTACACCTGCAAAATGAATTTCAGCATCCCCCTGTTTTAGAGTATAAACATCATTACTTATATCGATGACATTACTATCTATAAGTGATTTACGTATCTTATCTGCTCCCAACCAGTGGTCATGATTTCCTAAAACAGCGATAGAATCATAATTTGGAGATAATAAAGATAAACAGCCAGTTAAGTCATCTAATAAATGATCTATAGAATAGGAAACAAAATCTCCAGTTATAGCAACAATATCCGGATCTTGTTGATTTACAAGCTCCATTACCCCTTTTAAACGATCGATTGAAATCCATTGTCCAAGATGTATATCTGTAATCTGTACTATTTTCAACTCATCAAAAATAGGATCTAAGTCCGGAATATTAACATCTATTGGAACTACTTCAAAATGGCTAGAATTAAAGTTATATAAACCCATTTTATCCATATATTTAGACATTTTAAGCTGTATTTTCTCTCTAATTCTAAAATTTTTTGTATCAGCCATATTTTCACTAATCCTCAAGAATACTAAGTAAATATGCAGTCATTTCGATTTCTTCTCTTGCTATAAAGTCCTGCCGACGGTATCTAGACTCATCACTTCCAAATGGGAAGTATCCTTCATCAAAATAAATAGTTATAACTAATTCTCCAGATTTAACCTCTGTTTTATCTTCAATTTTATTTTCCAGTTTATCCAGAGTACCTTTATCAATACCAAAAACCCTATATTTTACATAATATTTTTTTGGATCTTCTGAAAGTCCATAATCTGTTATTTTTACTTCCATTTTTAGGCTCCAGAGTATATTATTACTTTATTTAATTTAAATAATTATATATAAATCTAAATTAAAATATTCAGCTAAATATTGCTCAAAAACTCTTCTATTACCTTTTCTGCTTTTTTTATTTCACTGGATCCTAAATGGCCTAATTCAGAATCATATAAAAAGAGTTTTGAACCTTCAATCAACTTTGATAGAGGGATTGTGTCAGTTTGCGGTGGAAAATAAAGATCTTGATTAACTCCAATAATAAGTGTTTTTGCTTTAATTTTATGTAACAGAGATGTGACATCATATGAAAATGTAGCTTCATTTCGCCAGATGATGTCATTAGCATCTAATTCAGCACCTTCTTTTTTCATATGCTCAATAGATTCGATTATATCTTCATCTCCACATTCTTTATAATATTCATCCGATAATCCAAATAGATATAAGAACATAGAAGCATTCTGGCAACCTAATGTAGGATTATTTTCATATTTACCGTTTTGATACTCTGGATCTTCTTTAATATATGAATTCATCAAATAAGAAATTGCATAATTTTTACCTTTTGCATTATGACTTGTATTAATCAGAATAATAAAATCCATGAAGTCTGGATAATTTACTGCCCATTCAAGTGCTTGAAAACCACCCATGGAATTTCCAATTATTCCCTTGATGTGTTCTATATTAAAGCATTCTTTTAAAAACAAATAAATTACATTTGCCATGTCTTTAATGGTATATTTTGGAAAATTAGGCCCTAAACCTGAATTTGATGGACAAGATGAACCCGGAGACCCTAAAGAGGTAGGACAGATTAGAAAATATTTATCTGTATCAATTGGCTTTTGGGGCCCAGTTATGTCCTTAATTCGTTTAACAGATGTATAATCCCCAGATGAACCATGAAAATATAGAACAGCGTTTGTAATTTTTCCAGATTCATCTATTTCTTTTGTACCCATTGTATTATATTCTATTTTTAATTGCGGTAATATAAATTGAGATTCAAATTTAAAATTTTTTAATGTGAAATATTCAGGCGCCATAAATTTACCTCATATTTGTAATTCAAAATAAATAGTTTAAATAAATTATTATTATTCATTCAGTAGCAGAAAAGCGATATGCACACTTAGATGAACCCTTAGTTATCTTTGAAGTTTCTTCAATCTTCCCCTGAAGATTTAACCATTTAAAGCTCCTGTTAATCATAGAAGAGCAATTTATGCAGAATAAAGGATTTTTTTCTGCATTATCTATCCATGGGCAGTTATAAAACTCCAGGACCCAAGAATTATCATCTTCTACAATCCTACTTTTAATCCCAAACTGGTTAAATAGTTTAGATATCCATGTGAGATAACATTGGAATAATAGAATTTCATCAGATTCAAATAAATCTAAATCATGTTTATTTAGACTTTTTTTAAATTGAGGGAGCATTTCTTTCTCAAAACTATTTTCAAATGTCTCAAGAAGCTCATTTTTAATTTCTTCTTCAGAATAATTCGTTGATTTATTAATACTATCAACAATGAAATTGTAATAATCTTCCATTAGTTTATTTTTAATTAATTCTTTCCTATTTTCTTCTGCTTTATGCCTATAAAGAGCCATTTCAATATTAGCCTTTAATTCTGCATCACTAAAAGGTTTAATTAAATAACCATAAGGCTCAGTTATCATGGCCTTTTCTAAAATCTCATCATCAGCATAAGCAGTTAAATAAATAATAGGAACATTAAAGCGATTTGTTATTTCAAGTGCAGCTTCAATACCATTCATTTCTCCTTTAAGGACAATATCCATTAAAACTAAATCTGGTTTATATATTTCAGATTTACTAATTGCTTGAGGTCCTGTAGATGCTATGTCCACTACAGTGTATCCCATAGTTTCCAGATTCTTTTTTATTCCACTTGCTATGATCCGCTCATCCTCAACTATTAGAATTTTAGCTGCCAATTTTATCCCCCTTTAAATAATTATATTTAGGTAATAATCCTTTAAATATCATTCTATAACGTTAGTTTAAACATTAATAATTAAAATAATTAACAACAAATTTTATTATATAAATTAATTAAAGATTTAAACATAAATTTTTAAAATTTAATTTAATATTACATATTATAAAGTTTATAGGAATAATAAAAAATTGAATAACGATATATAAAGCTAAACATTCATTTCAGTTAAATAGGAACAATTTAGAAAAGATATTATTATTTAGCCTTAGCAAAATAAATAAATTGTTATAAATTACCCTATATCTACCATTTAGGGTATATGGGATGATATAAATATGGACATTAAACTAAAATTTTTTAATATGCAATTAAATAAATTTTTAAAGACTTATCTTTTAGATTTGAATATTTTTTTTACTTCGTAATATAAATGTTTAACGAAGTATATTTAACTAATTTTGAAGAATTCTAAATCAGATAGTCATACTTAGTTAACTTGAAATAATAATAAAATTATAATATTAATTATTATATTTTGAATTAAATTAAACTGAATTGTATAAATCAGTTAAATTTGTGAAGTGATTCTATGTTAACTTTAAATAGAAACATAAATGAAAATATATTTGAATTTACTGATAATTGATGGCTTTTTAACAGCATGGATGAAATTAATACAGAGTTGAATGAATATAAAGATAATGCTTACCTGGACAAAGAAAATAGTAATAGAAATGAAATATACATTATCCTAGAGCTTGATTTAGAAAAATATGACTTGACTGAGTCAAATAAAGTAAATCAAATTGAACAATTTAAAGATTATTATGATAAAATTACTGAGAATATTAAAAATAGGGTCTAAATTACAGCTATGGAGGCTTTAAAATTTCAAAAGTAGAATTTAATGTGGTAAACATAAAAAATTGCCTTTGTCCAGAATGCGGGGTTCAAAAAGATAGTATCTGTGTAGAAGGGAAAAAAAGGATAATGCTTGAGATAGCATGGAGCAGTGAAAGTGGAATATATTTTGAAAGAGACAGAGTTCCTGGAATGTATTGTTCAACAGGAGAAGCACTCTGTAAAGATTTAAATCCAAAAAGAAAATGCATATGCAATGAATGCACTGTTTGGAATGAATACAATTTAAAAGAGGGAGAACCTGAAATTTATTTCTGTCAAAATGGTAAAAGCAGATAATGGACTAAATCTTATCTAATTCCTTCAAAATCTCCATAAAAATTGATTTTGTAATTTCACCTTCATCCAAATAAGATTTAACTTCAAATGCGATTGATTTTTTATTAATATCGCTGTTATTATTCTTAAGAGCAGTATAAGCACGTTTTAAATAAATATTATTTTTAGTTAAAGATTCTATTTTAGATAATTCAGTTCTAGGGGAATCTAAAATTTGAGCATCTAAAACTTCTAAGTTTACATACCTTGCACCAGGTTTCCATGATTGAACAGCTTTAATTTTAACTTCAGCAACATTTTCATTAATGTTATCTTTAAATGTTTCAAATTTAACAGAGTAACTATCTACTTTGTTTCTTGGAGCTTTATTTAAAACATGATTCATGCTATCGACTAAAGTATAAATTCTACTTTCTTTTTCACCATAAATATTTCCATTTTCAGGATAATAGGAAGGTATAATACCGCAAATCCACTTTATTTGATTTTCATGGTCGGTTAATATAACAAAAAATTCAAAAACATCTTTATTGTTTATTTTTCTCTCCTTTATATCTCCAATATGAATTTCACCTTCAATTTCTTCTCCAGGTTCAAGTTCACTTAAAAATTTGGTTTTGTATTCTTCTTTATTTTTATCCCCTTTTTTAATTCCTAAATCAACCATAGAATCCCCATGTTATTATATATTTTAAATATAATAAGAATTTAGGAAAAAAATTAAAATATGAATTATTCTTCCTCTTCAAAATGCTTAATATTTTCAAGTGGAATTTTTGTTTTAATAATATTACATCCAGAAGTAACAGTTTGGACAAATGAAATATCAGATCCAAAAATTTCTTCTAATTCGGCAAGATAAGAAAGCTTAAGCTTAAAATCGCGGGACAATTCAACATAGATATATAGATTGTTACGAATTTCTCCTTCAAATGTATCTTCCCTTTGAACAAGCTTTATTACAGGATTTCCATCTTTTAAATCATTTAAAATCATATATATTATATTATCTAATCTTTCAATCATATTCATCTCCCCTAATTAATTTTTATAATAATTAACGTACTTAAATATTTTAAAAAGAATTTATATTTTATTATAAATATTTTTAAGCAGTTCAATAATCATTAAATGATTATTTTTCTTTTATATATAGTTTATAATTCTTATTTTTTTATATAGATTCACAAAACTATTATTTTTTATCATAGAATTTTTAAAACTAAGTATAAATGAATTGTAACATATATATGTAACAGTTGATTTATAATATTTTTATCAATTATGAATTATTAGAAGGAGATTTTATTAAAATTTTTTAATTAATAATTTATTACCCAATTATTATTATTTATAAATAACAATGCTTTTTATAGGTTAGTTTTATATAGTAGTTTAAAAACTAATTAAATAAAAAGAGATTAATTTTAGAACAAAAAATTAATTTGGTGATTATTATGACTGATAACGAACTTAAAGCAATGGCAGTAAGAGTATTTAGTAATTTAAAGAGCGTTGAGATAGCAAAAAATCCAGATGCTTCAGAAGAAGTAGGAATGGATGTAAGGGAGATGTTATTGGGATTTGATACCAAAGAAGCTGTTAGTGAAGCTTTGACTGCTATAACTGAAAATATGGATACCGACAATGACATGGAAGCAGAAGATATCGCTGTTGTGATAACAAGAACTCCAATAATGACTGCAAATGGACAATGGTTCATTGAAATGGATGCAGATGATTTTGCGCACTATTTTGAAGAGTAAATAAGGACATTAGTCCTTAAAAATTATTTTTTATTTTTAATTAGTACTTTCGCCACTAATTTCATTCACTATTGCCTGATGCATTCGTCTAATAAATTCAATTCTTTCTTCGTATTTTAAAACATCTAGATAGCACTGTGCAACAAGATTAAAAGCAAATGGGGATGGTATAGTGGTATTTATCTGCTTAATTTCAAGTTGACCGCTTTCTATAAACTCTAAAACTCTTTTAGCATTTTTTACGTCCATAAAGTCTTCAATTACTTCTCTTCTTGCTTCTTTTAATATTGAAAAGTTTTCATCAAGTTCTTTTACAAATTTTAGAAGAATTTTACCTTTAACCTGCTGCCTGCCAACACTCTTTTCTTTTCCTTTATATCGTCGCAGAATCATTAAAGCCCTTCCAGCACAGTGTCTGAATCTTCCAGCAAGTGTTTCAGTTTTTTCAATAGCATGAATTAATATTTCCTCTAAATTTTCAGAATTAAGGTCATTAAATGCTTCTAAACCTCCAATTTTACCTTCTGAACTTAAATAAAATCCATTATCAGATATTGATATCATTACATCTCTTCTGTATTTTTTAGCAATCAAATAAGCTACAGCACGTGATAAAGCATCGTTTACCCTTCTACCAAAGCATGTGTGAAAAACAACGAATTTCCTATCCCCAAAACCTTTATAATGCTCAATAAGTATCTTTTTACTGCTTGGAATTATTGCATAAAGATACTGTTCTTTGAAATATTCATAAATAGAGTTAGATGCATTATAATCCACATAGAGATATTCATGAATGAAATCTATAATTTCTTCTTTACTTCGATCTGCCTGAAATTTTCCCTCCATTATAGCACGGAACCTTTGAATTTCAAGTGCAAGGTCAAAGGACAAAGGAAGTTGTTCTGAAAACCATGAAGGAATACTTGGAGGTCCTGATGATGGAGTAACATTAATTGTCATTCCTCGAGCATAATTAAATCTATAAATTCTACCACCAAGAACAAATGTATCTCCTTTTTGGAGCTTTTCCATGAAATCTTCTTCTACATGACCAACTACCTGATCTCCCCATTTAACTCTTGCTGAAGATCTATCTGGAATTGTCCCTATATTTGTGGAATACAGCATTCTTGCAAGTTTACCCCTTTTTCCAAACATGTTGGTATCATAGTCAATCCATATTTTGGCATAGACATATCTATCCTCTAGATCGGTATATTCGCCTGCTAAATAGCTTAAAACATTTAAATAATCATCTTCTGTGAGATTTCTATAACAGTAACTCCTTTTTACGAGGTCATAAACTAAATCTATATCCTGTCGTTCTTCAATAGCCATGCCATAAATGTGCTGTGATAAAACATCGAGACAGTTTTCTGAAATGTTTATTTCATCTATTTTACCTTCAACTGCATTTTTTAAGATTAAAGAGCACTCAACCAGGTCATCACGGTCAATTACTATAATTCTTCCCTTTGATTTTTCGTGAAGTTGATGTCCACTTCTACCTATACGTTGTAATGCTCTTGAAACTGATTTTGGAGAGCTAATAAGTATTACAAGGTCAATGTATCCAATATCAATCCCAAGTTCCAGTGATGTGGATGATACAACTACTTTAAGTTCCCCATCTTTTAGTTTATTCTCTGTTTCAAGCCTTAATTCTTTCGAAAGTGAAGAATGATGAGCCATTATATTATTTTCATCATATTTGTCTTTAAATCTCTTTTTGAGGTTAAAAACAACACTTTCTGTACCGCTTCTTGTATTTGTAAAAATTAATGTTGTTTTATGAGCCTGTATTAACTCATTTAAAAGTTCATACGTAGCATTGGTAACTTCCTTTGGATCTTCATTTATTATATCGTCAACAGGACATAATACTTTCATATCCAGTTGTTTTAAATAATTAACATCTATTACTTTACAATCTCTCTCCATTCCGTAGTCATATCCAACTAAATATCTTGCTACTTTTTCTAATGGAGATACAGTGGCACTTAACCCAATTCTTGTAAAGTTACCGGCTAGATTCTGTAATCTTTCCAGGGTTAAACTAAGGTGAACACCCCTTTTATTTTCTGCCAGCGAATGTATTTCATCTACTATAACATATCCAACATCTTTAAGCTTCTCTCTAAATTTTGGAGCAACGAGTAATATGGATAGTGTTTCTGGTGTTGTAATTAGGATATGAGGAGGCTTTTTAAGCATTTTTGTTCTTTCATACTGGCTGGTATCTCCAGTACGGACTGCTTTTCTTATTCCAAGTTCATATCCTGCAATTTTTTCAATTTCACTTAAAGGTTCCTCTAAATTTTTTTCAATATCATTATCAAGGGCTTTAAGCGGCGAAACATAAATGCAATATACTTTATCTTCTAACTTGCCCATTTCAGACATCATGGTTAACTGGCTAATAATGGAAAGAAAAGCAGTGAGTGTTTTTCCAGACCCTGTAGGAGAAGAAATAAGAGTATTGTTTCCTTTATGAATATCCATTATTGCATATCTTTGAGCTTCTGTAAATCCCTCAAATTTACCCTTAAACCAATCTTTAACATGGGGATGAAGTAATTTATAAATTGATTCTTCTTTGTATAGTTTTTCCTGTTTTTCTATCATTTTATCTTTAATTAAATTATTTTAGTTAGTATTAATCTGTAGAATATTTCTTAATTTCCCGAAATTTAAAACTTCAAAGTTTTCTACGCCGTAAACTTCGAAATTTTCAAGTGATACTCCTTTTAATAATGGAGAAATTGTTTTTTGCTGCAATACATCTGATCCTTCGGTTATAAAATTAAATGAAGGTGTTATTATAATTTTTTTGTTACCAATTTTCCCTTTAAGGTAACATTTGACTTTTTCTACTCTTTCGCCATTTCTAAGTCCAATACTTGGATGTTCATGACCTATTACTATTATTTCTTCACAGAGGTCATTAAATTTTTCAGGTATTTTATCTCCATGAGTTATCAAAAAATTTTCTACAGAGTAATGATCATAAACATCTAAATGACTTTTTTCGGCTATAAATCGCGTAAAATTATCATGATTTCCCTTAATCAGAATTATCTCCTTAAAATTATCTTTAAGGAATTCTATAAAGTTCATAACTTCATTCCATTCTTGTCTGGTGATTTTTGAAAATTCATGTTTTAAATCACCATTAACTATTATTTTTGATGCATCTGATTCATCAATAATCTCTTTCAGGCGACTTATTATCTTTTTATATTGAAACCTTGGTATCATTAAACCTTCTTTATTTAAAGCATATTCATAGCCCAGATGAAGGTCAGAAATAATAAGATAGTCTTCTATTTGAAGCGCAGAGTCTATTATTTTTGCACCATAAATTTCATTATTTTTCATATAGATCGTTATACTTTTTAGTAGGTAAGGATATGAACTCATTTCATGTATATATTATTTTCTATAGATCAAAATTCTATATTTATGTTTAAATAATTTATATAGCATTATATATGAACTAGAAAATACTTATAAGATATAAATCAAGGATATTACTAGAAATACTTATTAATAGTTATTTAAAAAGATGATGGAGATAATTTATGGAAGAGCTTATTAAAAACTTAAAAAATGATGATGCTGAAGTTAGAAAAGAAGCGGCGGAAAAAATTGGTGAATCAGGAGATACCAATGGAATTGAACCTTTAATAGAAACATTTAATGATGAAAATCCCCAGGTTAGATTCCAAGCAGCTAAATCTTTAGCATTAATAGGTGAACCTGCTATTGAACCACTAATTACTGCTTTAAAAAGTGATGAAAGTGAAAATCTTAAAAAATATGCAACACTTGCACTTAAAGACATTGGGGATGTCAGTGTGGTGGATAATTTAATTGAAGTTTTAGATGATGATAATTTTGCTGTAAGAAAATTCGCTGCCAAAGCTCTTGGCGAAATGGGGGATGTAAAAGCTTTAGATCCTTTAATAGTAACTCTAACTGATGATGATTGGGGAGTTCGAATGGCTGCACTTAAGGCACTTGGAGATTTAGGTGATGAAAGAGCTGTTGATCCAATAAAAAAAGCTAGAAGAGCAGCAACTGGAGATAAAGACTTTAAAAAAGTAGCAAATAAAGCTTTAAAGAAAATTAACAAAAAATAATCCATTTATTTTTTTATTTTATTAAAAATATTATTTACTATGCCTCTTTTTTCTAGATTTTTAATTTGTTTGTCTTTTTCTTCTACCACATTCCATAGAAGTTCATGACTTTTTTTTAATTTATCGTATTTTTCTTCAGTTAATTCCAATTCATATTTCTTATTTTTGATAGTTTGCTTTTCTAATTCTATTAAAGCATTTAATCTATTAATTTCACGTTGAAGTACATTATTAGAATCATTAACATTATTATAATCTTTTTCAATTCTTTTTAAATCTTCAATTATTTTATTAAGTCTTTCAATTTCTAATTTATACTCATAAACAATATCATCAAGCTTTAACTGGAATTTTTTATTTAATTTATCTTCTAAAAGATTATTTTCAACATTATTATCCTTTATTTGTTTAATTTCATCCTTTAAATCTTTAATTTCATCGTCTTTATCATTTAAAGAATTTTTTAATTTTTCAAGACTTAATTCCTTAACCTTTGATTTTTGTTGTTCATATTCAAAATCTTCAGTACTTAAGATAACAATATCTTCAACTTCCTGAAATTTAGTGCCTTCAATTTGATCCTTTCTAACTGGGATCATATATCTACGGCTTACCTGTTCACTGCCATCTTTAGACTTTTTCTTAGTCTTTCTTTCATACTTCTTGAGTTTACAGTATAAAACAGGGATTTTATCTTTCATTGATATGATTATTATAGTACTATTATATATGTTTGAGCATTAAATGCACAGAAAACAAGATTAAATGTTATAATAAATTATTTAGTAAAAAAGAAACAATAGTATCATTATGAAATCATCTGATGAACCTAAAAAAATAATGATCTATTCAGCTAAAACTGGAAAAATAGAATTAAAGGATAAGGTTATAAAGACTGATGATGAGTGGAAAGAGATTCTCACACCCAATGAATTTAGTGTTGCAAGAAAACAGGGCACAGAACCAGCTTTTACTGGAAAATATCATGACTGTCATGAAGATGGGATATACAAGTGTGTTTGCTGTGATATAGATTTATTCGATTCAAAAACGAAGTTTGAATCAGGAACTGGTTGGCCAAGTTTTTGGGAACCAATTTCAGAAGAAAATGTCGAAACACGTACAGATACAAGTCATTTTATGGTTAGAACTGAAGCATTATGTGCCCTTTGTGATGCACATCTTGGACATATCTTTGATGACGGACCGCCACCAACAGGCAAAAGATATTGCATGAATTCCGCTGCTTTAAAGTTTATAAAAAGAGATAGCTTATAATTCTTATTAATTTATATATTAATTTTTTATTTTTCAATTAAACTGTATATATCGTCCCTTCTATTTTTCAGCACTGTTAACTCTCTTCTAACTCTATTTATGTTATCTAAATTAATATCTGCATAAATAATCTCTTCATTTTCTGAGGCTCTGGCCAATATATTGCCCCATGGGTCTGTGATCATAGAATTACCATAAGCAACATATGAAAGTTCTTCATTCCTTGCTGGCGACGCTGCTGCCATAAACACTTGATTATCTACAGATCGTCCCCGTACTAATAATTCCCAATGAGCAGGGCCAGTAGTCATATTAAAAGCTCCGGGAACAATAATTAAATTAACACCCTTAAGAGCCATAATCCTTAATAATTCTGGAAACCTCATATCATAACAGATTGCAATTCCAATTTTTGTAAAAGGTGTATCAAAAATTCCAATTCTATTTCCAGCACTAATTGTATCTGATTCTTTAAATTTAATTGTAGGCGTATCAATATCAAATAAATGCATCTTTCTATAATAATCTATTATTTCACCTTTATTATCAAAAATAAAGCTTGAATTGTAAATTTCATCATTTTCAAGTTCGGGTATAGATCCTGCAACTACATAAACATTGTTTTCTTTTGAAGCTTCAGATATTGCATTAAGAGTTTCACTATTCTCCCTTTCCTCAGCGTACTCTTTAAATTTTGAATTATCATATGGACAATTAAACATTTCGGGTAAAATAATTAAATCCGCATTTTTTGAAGCTTTCTTTATCATTTCTAAAGCTCGATTAATGTTGGATTCCTTATTATCAATTACTTTTAACTGGCATATGGCAATATTAAAATGTTTTTTCATAAATTTACACCCAAATTAAAAAAATTTGCTTAAACTAATATGTGAAGTTTATTTATTTTAATTGTTTATATGAATTAAAAAATAATATATAATAAATCCCTAAATTTATTGGAAATTATATTTACATTTGAGGTGTCTGAATGGATAATGAAAATAATAATACGGAAAAAAATGTTTTAGAACCTAAATCTAATGAATTAAGGAAATCTAAAGAGATTGAGGCTGTTGTTGATGATTATATCGGCGACCTAGAAAAAAATGGGGAATTATCCAACGTTTTCCAGTTTACTAAAGAAATGGCCAATATAGTACTCTTTTTAGCTGAAAATGATCGGGATGGAACACTATTTAGCTTTATTACTGATTATTTGAGTAAAATGATGGATAAAGGTAAGATTTTAAGACAGGAAAAGGGATTATAATATTAAAAAATAAATGTAAAAAAATTAATCTTTTATTCCCATTAAATTAGAAAACTCCTTTGGATTATATCCTACAACTATATCTTCCCCTATTTTAACATAAGGGAATCCATTAGCTCCATGATTTCTCATTTCTTTTAATATTTCTTCCCTGGTTTCATCATCAGTTAAATCATAATCCGTATACTCAAATGGAATTTCATGTTCCCTAAAAAAGCTTTTTGTTTTTTTACACCACGGACAGGTGCTTAATGTATACATTTTTACATTTTTCATATTTTACCTCCTTTATCATCTAATTTAAGTTTTAATATTTAATTTAATAGAATTCAGAGTATTTTTAAAGTATATTATTCATTACTTATTAATATTTTTATAATACGTAATATCTAAATTATCTAAAAGAATTAATAAATAAAATTGAAACATTTATCAATAAAGTTCCGTGAAGTATTATAAGCTTCTTCATAGCTTACCCATTCTGGAATTTCATAAACAAATGTAGCACAGCCCGCAGAAGCAAGGGGTTTTGAAAATAAAGTTGCAGAATTAGTATGCTCTTTTATATTATCTGCTTTATAATAATTAAATCCTGGAATAGATTGATTAACCATTTCTCCAAGTTTAACCGATTTTTCATCCATTTCAGGTGTTGCAATGTAAAAACCCTGGCCATAGCCCTGTTTGTGATTATGACAAATTATTACAAGGTCACAATTAGATTTTAAAATATCTGGAATTATATAATCAACAGCTAGACCTACACCATTCGTTCTACCCACATTGTAGTTGTCTGGGTTATTAGTTACATCTATATCATAATGTACAATTTTCATATTAGATTTAAGCGGGTATTTAGAAATTAATTCATTCGTAACATTTTTTGATAAGCTTTCACGTGGATGTATTCCAGTAACAATTGCAATTGCCTTTGAATTTCCAACTAATGCAGTAGAACCAGCATAAACATCCTTTGTAACATAACCTCTCGTATCTGATCCAATAAGAGTATGATTATTCAATGTTTTAGGAATATCACTAAATAAAGTACCGTTTAAAAATATAAATGAAGGAATTAAAATTATGAGCGCAATTAGAAAGAATATACTTGCCTTCCGTCTATTATTTTTGTTAACTGGTTCAAATTGATTATGGTAACTATCTTCAAAGTACTCGTCGATATCTGTAACTAGTATTAAATCTCCTCCACATTGACAATTGTCAAACAAATCGGGAGATTCATTTTCCTCAAGTTTATAGTAGCCATTACAGGATTTACAAACTAAATAATATTCTTTCACATTTTTATATATGATTAAACGTCTTTTATATATATTGATTATAATAAGTAATGACAAATACTTTAATCATTAATCAATTTAAAAGAATATTCAACATTTTCATTTATGGAATTTGAAATAAAAGAACGTTTAATGTGTTTTAAAACTTTTTCTTTGGTTTTACCATATATAATAAATTTATTGGAAGCACGAGCTATGTAATAATTTTTCTCCTTTTTTATAGAAACAGGAACTTCAATAAATATCTTTGATTTAATTTTCATACTATTTTATTTTGTAATCCTACCTAAATAAACCTCACTAAAAAATTGAAGTTATACTATTTTTTTAAAATGATTTTCATTAATTATAAAATATTTTCAAAATAAAATAATTATCACAAATATATTGAAAATAAATAACTTTTTATTTTTTAATCATGATTTTAAATTATAATCTACATAAATTAAATTTAAAATCCTACTCTTTCTAATTCTTCATCCCATAGCTCTTCATTTTTAGCAATGAATTTTTTCATCATGGATTTACACTCATCAAGGTCTAAATTTATAAGATCTACACCATTTTCTATAAGATATTCTTCTGGTCCTTTAAGAGTTTCATTTTCCCCAATAACAACTCGGGGAATTTTATAAAGTAAAATCATCCCTGAGCACATGTCACATGGAGATAAAGTAGTATAAAGTGTAGAGTTTTGGTAATCATTGCCATTTAATCGCCCTGCATTTTCTATACAATCCATTTCACCATGTAAAATAACAGAATTTTTTTGTAATAGATTATTATGTCCACGTGCTATAATTTCTCCATTTTTTACAAGAACCGCACCAATAGGAATTCCGCAATCATTTAATCCTTTTCGAGCTTCTTTAATCGCCTCTTTCATGAATTTATTATGTTTATCCATAATTTTCGTTTCTCCCACTTTAATATATAATAAAATTTACTGTAATACTCTTTATATTTTTATTTTTAATTATTTTTCTATTTGTGAGATTATTCACAATATTTTTTAAGATTGATATATGAATGTGAGTACAAGATTATAGTAAGGAATTATATTACTTAAGGTGAAAGAATGGCAAGAGTTATAGCGGTAGCTTCTGGAAAAGGTGGTGTTGGAAAAACCACCATTGCTGCAAATCTTGGAATAGCTTTATCATTACATCAAGAAGACGTTGTAGTCCTTGACCTTGATATAGCAATGGCTAATTTAGAATTAATATTAGGACTTGAAGATAAACCTGTTACCTTACAAGAAGTTCTTTCTGGACGAGATACAATACATAATGCAATTTATGAAGGCCCTGGAGGCGTTAGAATTGTTCCTGCGGGTCTTTCTCTATTTGGCTTAAAAGATATGAGGCTTGAAAGGCTTGAAGAAGTTATTGAAACCTTAACGGAAGATATTGACATTCTTTTAATTGACTCCCCCGGGGGGCTGGAAAAAGATGCATTAGCGGCCCTTGAAATATCAAAAGAATTAATTTTAGTAACTACTCCTGAAATTACATCATTAAGCGATGCTTTAAAAACAAAAATAGTAGCTGAAAAATTAGGAATAGATATTCTGGGTGTTGTTATTAATCGTAGGATGTCCGATAAAGCATTTTTAAGTGCAGCAGAAATTGAAGTAATTTTAAATGTTCCAGTACTTGCAATTATTCCTGAAGATCCAGAATTATCATTAGCTTCCTCAAGAGCAAGCTCAGTTTTAGTCGATGCACCTAGATCTAATACTTCTAAATTATTAATGAACCTTGCAGCAACCATAATAGGGAAATATTCCTATGAAAATGACTTAACAAGCCGAGGAATAGTATCCAAATTCTTCCAGAGTATTTTTAGTAAATATGTTAACGTATCCAAATCTTGATTAATCTATTTTTCTAATTTAACTTTTTTTAAATAACTTCTTTTAACTATTTTAATTAAACAAAAGAATATATTCAAATTTAATTGAAATTGAATTTTTAAACTAAATAATAGCCATAAACTATATATGTTAAAATTATTAATTATATTTAATTTCATCATATATTCAATTTAAATAAATAAAAAAGGAAGTATATTAATAAAAAGAATCTAATTTTTACTATAGAGATTAACGGATAGAAGCACATGGAATACGAAAATGCATATAAATTAAAGGATAAGCTTTTAATGGAAAATGAAGGAAAATGTCTTGAAGATCTAATTAAAGGTGAAGAAATCATTACTTCTAAAGGACCTTGCTATGAAATTAAAAATACTTCAAAAATAAAGTTCAACACAATTAGTCCAAAAATTGCTAAAGAAAAAATTTTGACTGATCTGAAGGTTTTAAAAGGAATTGGAGAAGCAAGAGAGTTAAAATTAAAAGATGAAGGTTATAAAACAATTGAAGACTTAAAGGATCATGAAAGATTTGGTAAGGATGCATCTTTATTTTTAAAAATAATAGAAACAGAGGATAAAATTGAAATTGAAGATTTTATCTGTCAATGCTATCCTAAATCTCATCCATTAGTCTTGTATTCTTCAAGTTTTTCTAATGAAAATGACTTCATATTTCTTGATATTGAAACATTGGGTTTTTTCAACAGACCTATAATCCTTTTAGGAATCGCACAAGTCGATAATAAAAAAATTACAGTCAAACAGTATTTATCTAGAGATATACATGAAGAAGATGCTGTTTTAGATGCATTCATTTCAGATATTAATGAGAATAATGTATTTGTAACTTTTAACGGCCAGACTTTTGATATTCCATTTATAAAAAATAGAATGAAGTACTTTAATATAAATAAAAGTATAAATCATCCTCATTTTGACTTGTTACACTATTCTAAAAGACAGTGGCAAGATGAATTAATGAATTGTAAATTAACAACAATTGAAAGACATTTATTTAATATTGAAAGGGAAGATGATGTCCCCAGCGGCTTAGTTCCTGAATTTTACAAAATTTATTCAAAAACAGGGAATGTAGGGCCATTGATTCCAATAGTTGAACACAATGAACAAGATATAATTACATTAGCATTGATATTTCATAAATTACATGAATTACATGCTGATTTTTAAACTTTATTTGAATTATCATAATTAACCATAGTCCTTCATAGAAATTATGAAAAATAAATTTAAAATAATACTTTAATAAATAATATCAAATAAGGGGTGGGAAAATGCATACTAAACCAATAAAAATTCTAATGATTGAAGATATGATTGAAGATGCTGTAATTATAAAAGAAATGTTAAAAGATAATTCAAAATCTTCTTTTGATTTAAATCACGTAAATAGACTTAAAACTGGTTTTGAAAGATTATTCCAAGAATCATTTGATGTATTACTTTTAGATTTAAATTTACCCGATAGTTGGGGTTTTGATACATTCATTAGAACTTATGATCAGGCTCAAGAACTGCCTATCGTTATTTTAAGCGGTTTTGACGATGAAGAAATTGCTGTAAGAGCAGTTAGTGAAGGTGCTCAAGATTATTTAATTAAAGGAGAGATAGATGGTAGGATACTTGCAAGATCAATTTATTATGCTATTGAACGTAAAAAAATCGAAAAAGAACTGATGAAAACCCAGAGAGATTTAAGAAAATTAATTGAATGGCATGAAGAAGAATTAAAAGATGCCACTTTAAAATTAAAAAAAGAAAATGAAATGAATAGCTTGCTTCAAAATAAACTTTCAAATGCTCTTAAAAAAATTAAAACTGAAAAATCCAAAATTAAGAACATTATCAGCAAAATTCCTGTAGGAATCTTAATTATAGATGCAGCTTCTGGAGAATCTCTTATTAAAAATGAAAAATTAGATGAAATCTGGGGAAATGATGTTGAAATTGAGGAATTAGCAGAATATTGTTATTATAATGGTTTTCATACAGATGGAAGACCCTATGAACTTAATGAATGGCCACTTACTCGTTCTATTACCTTTGGGGAAGAAATAAAGGATCAAAAAATAATATTTTCTAAAGATGATGGATCTAAATCTATAATTAATAACAGTTCCATTCCCATAATGGATGATGAAGGAAAAATAATAATGGGAATGTCTATTTTTTCTGATATTAGCGAATCTAAAGTTGAAAGTGATAAAAATTAAGTAATAATCATGATTCTAACTTATTAAGCGATGCATCAATAAATGCTGGAATATCATCAGGACCTCGGCTTGTTATTAAATTTTCATCTTCAACAACTTCTTTATTCACATAATTTCCCCCAGCATTTTCAATATCAACAATGATTGATTTCCAACCTGCAACATTTCGTCCTTTAATGACTTTAGCTGTAATAAATAACTGCGGTGCATGACAAATTGCAAAAACGGGTTTACCGCTTTTAACGAAATCTTTTGTGAATTTTACAATATTTTCATCTTCTCTAAGTTTATCTGGAGAACATCCTCCAGGAATAAAGACTGCATCAAAGTTATTGGTTGAAACATCTTCAGCAGTTCTATCAATTCTGACTTTAGCTTTTCCATTTTTACCATCAACTATTTGACCTTCCTTAAACCCAATATGTGTTAATTCATGTCCTTTATCTTTAAAAACCTTCGCTGGTTTACTATATTCTACATCTTCAAATTTTGGACCGATTAATACACCTATTTTACTCATAATATCACCTAGAGAATATATGAATATCTTTATTAATAATTTTTTTTATATTAATCATATTACTGGTAAATTTATTCCAAAATATGAAGCTATATAATAAATCACTTCAAAGCCGAAAATTAAAATTAAAGCAAAATAAACTGACGTAATTATTATTAAAGCATAACTAATAATGATAAAGAAACCATCTCTTTCAAGAATTCCCGCTGATAGCAGAAATATTGAATAAGCAGGTAAAGTATCAGTTAGAGGTATAGGTAACGGCAACATTAGTAAAAATGAGCTAAAAACTAATAATATCCCATTTATTAAATTAATTGAATTATTTTTTGTTAAAATTAGAACCCTTGGCTTAAAAATCTTCTCAAATTTTTCCAGAACAGTTTTACTGGCTTGAAAGATACTTATAACATTTGTTTTCTTTATTTTATAGTCAGTGATCTTTTTAGGTATCAAAAACCTGTTTGTAATTAATCCAAATCCAATAAACATTATTGCTAACCCAAAGGGTACACTGGAACCTGGAATAGATATTGGAATTAAAAAAGGTGTTGAAAGCAGCATACAGAGAATAAATCTTCCAGAATCCCCAAAAATATTTAAAATATCATTTAATGAGATATAATCTGATTTAAATTTATCATTAATTTTAGATAGCGCATCAGCAAAATAAACACTTGATTTAATCTTTGATTCCAATATCTTACCTCATTTTTATTTAATTAAAAAATTTCGACATATTAATGGTTAATTTTCATTTTTAGAAATCTTGAATATTATTTATTGTTCCCAAAGAAATTTAAATTTTAGTAAATTAATAATATAATATATTGAGGTGATAAAATGAACGTATTAATTGTATATGCACATCCAGAGCCTAATTCATTAAATGGTTTTATGAAAGATTTAGCTGCTAAAACATTACGTAATAATGGCCATGAAGTCAAAATATCAGATCTTTACGGAATGAATTTTAAAGCAACATTAGATCAAAACGATTTTTCACAGAGAAAAGATGAAAAGTTCTTTAATCCAATAATGGAACAAGTTAATGCTCTAGGAACAGGATCACTTGCACAGGATATTAAAGATGAGGTAGAAAAAATTAAATGGGCAGATATGCTTATTTTTCAATTCCCAGTCTGGTGGACTTCATTTCCAGCAATCTTAAAAGGATGGATTGACAGGGTATTTTTACCCGGTGTAGTTCATAACTTAGCTGAAGGAAAATTATACGATACTGGACTTTTAAAAGGTAAAAAAGCAATGCTTTCATTTACTACTGGTGCAACAAAAGATGTTTATTCTTCTAATGGACCTCATGGTGATTTAGATGAACTTTTTAAGTATATAACTCACAATATATTAGAGTTAACCGGATTAGAAGTAATACGTTCATTTGGTATATATGGCCCCGCAGTTATGTCTAAAGAAGAAGTAAAAGAAGAATTAGAAAGATTCAAAGAAACAATAAATTCATTATAAATGCAAATAAATATATTTAAAAGGAGGTAATATCATGCCAGTTATTACAATAGATGGACCTAAAATGTCCAAGGAACAAAAAGCTGAACTTGTAAAGGAAGTTTCTGAAACTGCAAGTAGGATTATGAATTTGCCAGTTGAAGCAATGGTAACGATTATTAGAGAAGTAGAATCAGAAAACGTTGGAACAGGAAATATCTTGCTTTGCGATAGAAGATAGAAATTTCTTTTTTAATTTATTTTATTCATTTTTATCAATTATTCTTTCAGTTGTTTTATTATAAAAAGTAAATGAAAGATAATAAGCAGCGAAATTAGCAATAATAAACCCAATTAGCCCTGCATCAAATAATGCTGAGAAGTTATTTAAAAAATGCAATCCTACTGCTAATAAATAATAAATAACTGGCTGTTTTTTGGCAATTCCATAAGCAATGATAGAAGCACTTGCAGCATGAAAAAATATTCCAGGAATTCTAAATATCAGGGGTGCCCCCAAAACCAAAATATAAACTATAAATTCTGAAATACCAAACCCAAGGCCTACAAGAAACCCTAAAATAAATATTGACCTTTCTGTTTCACCATGTCTATAAAATAAGGGAAATGCTTTCGCAAACTCCTCAATAAATGGAGTAAAAATAACAACAGCACATATTGTTGCATAAAAAATGGGTAAAACAACACATAAACGTTCCGCAAAAGTTCCAAAAAATAAAGTTATGGGAACACTAACAATTATTCCTGAAATTAAAAAAAATAATTTTTCTTTTATATCCGGCCTATGTGGCCTGATTACTACATGATTATCTCCATTATTCATTTAATCAATTTCCGATTTAAAAAGTGAAGTTCAATCATTCTTTTTGGAACATATTTTCTATAATACCCACTATTTTTTCACTTTCTTCGTTAAGTGCAATTAATTCAATTTCATCAGCTGATTGAGCTCCGATCCCTAATTCAGCAGCTCTTTTAATTTGCGATTGATCAAATATCTTTCCTTTTTGAATTCCAGTTTTTACACCATATTCCCTTAGTAATGCAACTCCAACAGCATCAATTGCAACACGATCATTACTGGCAAGTAATAGTTGAGGTTCAACTACATCGCCTGTTTCCGGCCCTTTACTGATAAATGCTTTCATTGCATCCATTAAAACCATATCTATGTCATAATACTTATTTATCTCAGCAATCATTTTCCTTTGATTAGGAGACATATGAAGTTCGGCCATGTAATCATAAATTCCTCCAGGTAATCTTTTAGCAACCATACCTACAGAATTTTTTAAAGAAAGTGTAAAATGACCTCCAAATCGGTGTGTTTTAAGGCAACATGTCTGGATAATACCCCTAGATTCTAAAAACAATTTTGGTAAATAAAAACCTCTTAACCAATGATTTCCATCTTTTTCTATTTTTATCCAATCTTCCTTCTCTATTTCATTTAAAACAACAACATTAAAATATAATTCATCTGCAAGCTTAAAAACGCCCATTTTTTCAAGCACATTTCTTGTATTACCCATTCCACTTCGCTCAGCTACTGTTATTTCATCAATACCCTCTTCATTTAGTTTTTTAATTATTGATCCTAAAGTTTGAATATGTGTAGATGCAGGGAATGGATCAGGGCTGTTAAAATTAGCTTTAATTGCTGTAGATTCACCTTGGAGTTTATTTAAATCGAATTGATTAATTAATTCTTTTATTCCAGTTTTTCTATCATTCGTTTTAATTAAAAAAACTTTACTATTCTTATTAGGTGTTATAAAACAACCCCCATAAAAATTTTGATTACAATAGTAATTTTATACTATGTTGTATTAAGTTTATTTAATTTATCATCATTATAATTAGATTAAATTTCATAAAAAATATCTAATTCATCCTTGGTTTAAAAAGAATTCTAAACTCAACACCATTATCATTAACAAATTCCAGATGGCCATTAAGTTGCTCAACTAAAGTAGTTACAAGTCTTAGACCTAATGTAGAAGCGTTTTCCAAATCAAAAACTTCAGGAAGTCCTTTTCCATTGTCCCCAATAACTAAAGATATTTTATCGTCAAAATGGTGCAATTTAATATAAATTTGACCATCTCCACCGTTAAAGGCGTATTTTAAAGAGTTTGAAACAAGCTCATTAATTATTAATCCACAAGGTACTGCAGTATCTGCATCTAAAAATATTTTTTCTGACTCAATATTTAAGCCAATACGATATATATTTACACCATATGAGCGGAAGAGTTCACCTACAAGGTTTTTAATATATTCTTCAAAATCAATTTCTGCAAGTCCCTCAGATCTATATAATTTTTCGTGTACCAATGCCATAGATTTAACACGATTTTGACTATCCTTAAAAACACTCATTGCTTCTTCATTCTGTATGTATCGACTTTGTAGTGAGAGAAGACTAGAGATAATCTGCATATTATTTTTTACTCTGTGATGAATTTCCTTTAACATGGCTTCTTTTTCACTTAAAGACTTTTTAATTTCATTTTCAGCCTGTTTTCTATCAGTAATATCTCTTACAATGACACAATAATATTTTTCATCCTTTATTTCCCATGATGTATGGGATATTTCAAGATCAAATTTAGATCCGTCCTTTTTATATCCATAAGCCTCAAAAGTATCTCCAATTTCAGAGTTTTGTTGATTATGATTTTCCATGTGGTGCAAATGTAAGAATTCCTCTGGTAATAAAATAGAAATATCTTCTCCAATTAATTCATCCTTTTTATAACCAAATATGGACTCAGATCCTTTATTACATAATTTAATAGAACCATTATCATCTGCTAAAACAATACCATCACTAGCTAATTCTACTATTGAACGAAATTTTAATTCAGATTTTTTAAATTTGTCCTGTGATGTCTCTAATTTTGATAACATCGTATTAATAGAATTTATAAGTGATGATATCTCGTCTTCGCCCATATCAATAGATAAACGTGAGGATACGCTTCCTTTTTTACCAATATCAATAATTTCTGTATCAAGTTTTGATAATCTTAGAAGTACATTCCGGTCCAGATAAATTAATGTTGTAATTGCAATTACAAAACTTACAACTATAATTGATAAAAGGAAAAACGACAAACTGTTTTTATATTCCTCAAAAAATCCCCTATCATTTTCTGTTTTTAATATAAATGCAGGTTTACCGTATAAATCATTTATGATTGTATATCCTGCTATAAATCTGTTATTTAAAGGATTAACAAAAATAGGTGATGCTTCATTTATTGAATCAATTGCGTTTTTAAAATCCGATGATTTTAAGTTATTTAAGCTTGAAATACTTATAGATAATTGAGTTTTTTTAGAAAGTTCATTTATTAATGAATTATCTAATTTTCTTCCAAAAATTAATGTTCCCTGAGCAGGGCCCTTTTCATCTGTGGTTAAAATAGGACGGGCTGAAATAAGTACAGGACCATCATTTAACATGATAATACCACTAGAACCCCCTGTTTTATTTAAATTTAATAGAACATTTCCATTAGTAATATTGTTTTCAAGTTCTTCTGGAATCGGAATGTGTTCATTATTGTTTAAATCATAGCCATCAGCATATACAATATTACCCTTTTTATCTACAAAAATAATAAAATTTAATTTTAAATTTGAAAACGTAGAGTCAACAAGATTACTTTTTTTATAGGCTGAATTATTATCTTGAATAAATTTATAAGTATCATCCCATACTGCCCAATCATAAAGCAAGCCATTAAGGTCAGAAATTTCATTAGAAATAGAATTAGACGCTAGTTCAACACTTTTTACAGTATTTTCTTTTTCAAGTGTTTCAAATCCCTGAAATATGTAAACATTAGATGCTGCAAACATAATAATTAATGTACAAACTACTGCAATTCCAATGATTATCAGTGTTTTTTCTCGAAGTTTCATAAAATTCAACTATTGGAAATTTTCCTTGATCTTTTTGGCAATATAATATTGATAAACTTACTAATAAATTGTTTTTAGGATATTAATACTAATAGTGTTTATTATAATTAAAAAAAAGGAAAGAATTAAAAAATAAAGTATTGATTTATTTATTTAGAGAAATTTTCTCAGAAACTAATTTTGAATTCATTTCAAGTGATGAAACAGGTGATTTACCCTCTAAAACTGTTTTTAAGAAATTCCCTGTGTATGTACCACTTAATGCAATTTCTTCAGGTGTACCTTGAGCTACAATGCATCCACCTTCGTCTCCACCTTCAGGTCCCAGATCTAAAATATAATCTGCAGTTTTTATTACATCCAGATTATGCTCTATGACTACAACGCTATTTCCAGAGTCCCTTAATCTTCCAAGAACATCTAAAAGCTTTTTAATATCTGCAAAATGTAGCCCAGTTGTAGGTTCATCAAGTATGTAAAATGTTTTACCAGTACTCTGTCTACTTAATTCTTTAGAAAGCTTAACTCGCTGTGCTTCTCCACCAGAAAGAGTAGTAGCTGGTTGTCCTAATTTAATATAGCCAAGTCCAACATCATCAAGTGTCTTGAGCTTTTTTTGTATCCTTGGAACGTTTCTAAAGAAGTGAAGTGCTTCTTCAACTGTCATGTTAAGAACATCAGAAATATTTTTTCCTTTATATCGAATATCAAGTGTTTCTTTATTGTATCTTTTACCTTTACAAACTTCACATGGAACATATACGTCAGCTAAAAAGTGCATTTCAATTTTAATTATTCCATCGCCACTACATGCTTCACAACGTCCTCCTTTAACGTTGAAACTGAATCTTCCAGGTTTATATCCTCTTTTTTTAGCTGAAATGGTTTCAGCAAATATTTCTCTTATATAAGTAAATACACCAGTGTAAGTAGCAGGATTAGAACGCGGAGTACGCCCAATTGGAGATTGATCAATTATAATGACTTTATCAATGTTTTCAATTCCCAAAATATCATCATGCTTTCCAGATAATACATGTTTTTTATTAAATTTACCTGAAAGTCCTTTATACAGTACATCATTTATTAATGTACTTTTACCAGAACCAGAAACTCCTGTAACACATGTAAAGATTCCTAAAGGTATTTTTACGTCAATATTTTGTAGGTTATTTTGCCTTGCACCTTTAACTGTAATATAGTTACCATTAGGTTCTGTTCTTTTATCAGGAATTTCTATTACATCTTTTCCAGATAAGAATTGCCCAGTGATGGAATCAGGATTTTCCATAATTTCTTGTGGTGTACCAAAAGCAGTAACTCTGCCCCCGTGTTCGCCAGCACCAGGTCCAATGTCAATTACATGATCTGCAGATAATATGGTTTCTTCATCGTGCTCAACAATTATCAACGTATTACCAATGTCTCTAAGCCTTTTAAGAGTTTCAATTAGCCTTGCATTATCTCTTTGGTGTAACCCAATACTTGGTTCATCCAGAATATAAAGTACTCCAACAAGCCCTGAACCAATCTGTGTTGCAAGACGAATTCTTTGAGCTTCACCACCAGATAGAGTCCCAGATGACCTGTCCATTGTTATATAATCTAATCCTACATCAGCTAAAAACTTTAATCGTTCATTTATTTCCTTTAATATTTCTTTTGCTATGAAATTCTGCATTTCAGTCAGTTTTAAATCTTCAAAGAACTTTTTAGATTCTTTAATAGGCATTGCAGATACTGTAGAAATTGAAAGATCACCCACCATAACTGAACGACTTTCTGGCCTCAATCGTG
Source organism: Methanobacteriota archaeon (assembly GCA_023434825.1). Taxonomy (GTDB): domain Archaea; phylum Methanobacteriota; class Methanobacteria; order Methanobacteriales; family Methanobacteriaceae; genus Methanobacterium_D. The sequence goes on from JAEYSH010000195.1 coordinate 28,159, forward strand.
TGCCATTACATGCCGGGCATTTTCTATCGCTCATAAACTGTCCAATATATCCCCTCATATAATTAGATTTAGTATCCATGAAAAGACGTTCCATTCTCTTTACAACGCCTTCAAATTTCCTTTTAACATGATGCATTCTGTTTTTTCGCCTGAATGTAAAATCAACCCGATCAGAAGATCCATAAAGAATAATATTTTGATATTTTTGAGGTAAATCCTCAAAAGGAGTATCCATGCTAAACCCGTAGTGATCAGCAACTGCTTTAAGCATCTGATTATAATAATTATCCCTATTTTTAGATTTACTCCACGGTAAAATCGCGCCATCAGTTAAAGAAAGTGATCTATCCGGTACTATCAGATCTGTATCAATTTCCAGCTTGCTTCCAAGTCCATTGCACTCAGCACATGCTCCATGAGGACTATTAAATGAAAATGTCCTGGGACTTATTTCTTCGAAGTTTATACCACAATCAGTACAGGCAAAATGTTCGCTGAACACTTTTTCATTCATTTCTCCATCATTTTGGTATAAAATAACAATTAAACCTTCTCCAAGTTCAAGTGCTGTTTCAACTGAGTCAGCAAGTCTTCTTTTAAAATCAACATCGTATCTTATAACCAGCCTATCAACAACAACTTCTACTGTGTGTTTCTTGTTTTTATCCAGTTCAATAGTCTCATCAAGGTTAATTACTTCCCCATCTACCCTGACTCTTACAAAACCTTTCCTTTTGAGGTCTTCAAATATCTTCTGGTGTTCTCCTTTCCTGTCTTTAACGACTGGAGCTAAAACCTGAATTTTGGTTTCCTCTTTTTCTTTGTAGATATTATCAACAATTTGCCCGGAAGTTTGCTGTGAAATAGGTTTACCACAATTATAACAATGTGGAATGCCTATACGGGCGTAAAGTAGTCTTAAATAATCATATATTTCTGTAACTGTCCCTACAGTGGATCTTGGATTTGTTTTGGTTGTTTTCTGGTCTATTGAAATTGCAGGAGACAAACCTTCAATATAATCAACTTCTGGTTTTTTCATCTGCCCTAAAAACTGCCTTGCATAAGCTGAAAGTGATTCTACGTATCTTCTTTGGCCTTCAGCATAAATTGTGTCAAATGCAAGGGAAGATTTGCCAGAACCACTTAGTCCTGAAATTACAACAAGTTTATCCCTTGGAATTGTAATGTCTACATTTTTTAAATTGTGTTCCCTAGCACCCTTTATAACTATATTATTCTTTTTTGAATTCATTACTTTGAAACCCCTTCTAAAACAGTGATTTTATCCCTTATTTTTGCAGCTTTTTCAAAATCAAGTTGTGAAGCTGCTACTTTCATTTCATGCTCTAAATCTTTTATTAGAAGACGTAATTCGTCTCTAGGAATGTTTTCAATGTCATCAATTAATTCAATTTTATCTTTCTTTTGTTTTTCCTTAATAGCTCTAAAAACTGATTTAGGTGTAATATTATGCTTTTTATTATATTCCATCTGCAATTTTCTTCTATTATTTGTAATTTTAACTGCAGAATCTACTGATTTAGTTATTTCATCAGCATATATTATAACCTGACCGTCAATATTTCTTGCTGCACGTCCAATTGTCTGGATAAGCGATGTTTCAGATCTTAAAAATCCTTCTTTATCAGCATCAAGAATTCCAATCAAAGAAACCTCTGGAAGGTCCAATCCTTCTCTTAAAAGGTTTACACCTACAAGACAATCAAATTCACCACGTCTAAGATCATCAATTATCTCAATCCGCTCTAAAGTGCTTATTTCAGAGTGAAGATATCTTACTTTAATTCCAATTTTAGCATAGTAATCTGTTAAGTCCTCGGCCATCTTTTTGGTTAGAGTTGTTACCAGAATTCGTTGATTTAATTTAATCCTCTTTTGAACTTCGCCTAAAAGATGATCAACCTGTCCTTTAACTGGTTTAATGATAACCTCCGGATCAACAAGCCCTGTAGGCCGGATAATCTGTTCAACATGGTTTTCACTCTTTTCCAGTTCATATTTAGCCGGTGTGGCAGAAACATATAAAACCTGATTCATCAAGCTTTCAAATTCTTCAAAATTTAATGGACGGTTTTCTCTGGCAGATGGCAACCTGAATCCGTGATCAACAAGTGAATCTTTTCTTGCACGATCTCCAGCATACATTCCTCCAATTTGAGGAACAGTAACGTGTGATTCATCAATAATAGTTAAAAAATCTTTAGGGAAATATTTAATTAATGTGTGCGGCATGCTTCCCCATTTCCTACCGCTTAAATGAAGTGAATAATTTTCTACTCCAGGACAGTAGCCCATTTCTTCAAGCATTTCCATATCAAAACGTGTTCTCTGTTCAAGACGCTGGGCTTCAAGCAGTTTATTTTGAGCATGTAAAATAGTGAGACGATCTTCTAATTCTGCTTCGATTCCTCTTAGAGCTTTTTGCATTTTATTATCAGATATAACAAAGTGCTTTGCAGGGAAAATAGTTATTCTATCTATTTTTTTAACTACATCTCCCTTTAACGGATCGATATAAGATATTCCATCCACTTCATCACCAAATAGTTCTATTCTAACTGGTAACGAACCATGCACTGGAAATATTTCAATTACATCTCCTCTTGCTCTAAATTTACCCCTTGTAAAGTCTATATCATTCCGTTCGTATTGAATGTGAATTAATTTTGATAATATTTCTTCTCTTTCGTGTATTTCTCCAACACGCATATGTAATAGATGATCACCATAATCTTCAGGTGATCCGATACCGTAAATACATGAAACACTGGAAACAACTATAACATCATCTCTTGAAAGTAAAGATTGAGTTGCAGAATGTCTCATCTGGTCTATTTCATCGTTTATACTGGCTTCTTTGTCAATATAAGTATCTGTATGTGGAATATAAGCTTCCGGCTGGTAATAATCATAATAACTTACAAAATACTCCACAGCATTTTCAGGGAAAAACTCTTTAAATTCCTCATAAAGCTGTGCAGCTAAAGTTTTGTTGTGTGAAATGATCAAAGTAGGTTTTTGAATTTCTTTAATTACATTAGCCATTGTAAATGTTTTTCCAGACCCTGTAACCCCAAGGAGAGTTTGTTGCTTTGATCCATTATTAAATCCATTAACAAGGGAATTTATAGCTTTAGGTTGGTCTCCTAACGGTTTATAGTTTGAAAATAACTTAAATTGTGTCATTTCTTCTTCCTCTATTAAAAAAAAGTTTTTCAAGCATCTTTTTACTAAAACCCTTGAATAATATTATTTTTGATAAATAATAGGTTTTTAGTAAGAGCATTTGAAAAGTAATCATCATATTTCATATTATTCTTTACATTTTTAGCATCATATTTTAGAAAATAACTTAATTTATATTGTTATATATACTATATAAAAATATGGTATAACGAAAAAGGTGATGAAAATTTCAAATTCTTCCATTCAAAATATCGGGAAAACATTAAAAAAAGCGGGAAATTTAGATACATATCCTTTAGCAATATATGGTTCTGATTACGTACCAGAAAATGCTATTCCAATGAGTTCTATTGATACATGTGTTGCCAAGGCAATATTAATTAATTCAGTAGATAATACTGAACCACCTCTTTATATTGGAAAAGATACATTAAAAGGGTGTTGTCCCGGAGCAATGACTTATTTAGGATTTATAGAACCTCTTAAATTTATAAAGTACTTTGTATCCACTGGAAATGAAAAATTTAGAGGTGGCGAAGCTGAATATTTAAAGAAAAGTCCCGAAATTGTGGAAGGATTTTTAGAATCAATTGGAAAAGTTAAAAAAATTGGTAAATATCTAGTGATCCAAAAATGCGATGATATCGAAGAAGAAATAGATATAAAATCCATTTTATGTTTTGGAAATGGAGAACAAATTCGTAATCTAAGTAGTTTGATCCATTTTAGAAGAAAAAATCCTTTTAATGCAATTGATATGCCATTTGGGCCAGCATGCGCAACATTTGTTACATATCCTGCAGGAATGGCAGAAAAAACACCTGAAGATACTGCTTTTGTTGGTCCAGTTGATCCAACTGGAAATGTATGGTTTCCGCCAGAATATATGGCATTAGGAATACCAATTGATATTGCAGAAAAAATGCATGAAGATTATGAAAATTCTTTTGCAGCTAAACGACCAGAGGTAGCAAATCCTAAAATAAGGGATAATATTAAAATTTCAAAATAAATGAATTTATTATTTTTTCTTTTCTTGCTTTTATATCCATGATAACAATGAACTAACTTAAATCTAGAGAAAACAAAGATAGAGGCGATAAAATGCCAAATCGTTGCAGTAAACCAGACAACTTACCTGATAAACCTGGCGTATATATAATGAGAAATATTGACGATGAAGTATTGTACGTTGGGAAAGCTAAATCATTGATAAAAAGAGTAAAATCCTATTTTAGTAACACTGAACAACCTTTAAAAACAAAATTGCTAATGAGTCATTTTCATAATTTAGAATACATTATAACCGATACTGAAAGGGAAGCTCTGATTTTAGAGTCCAATCTAATTAAAAAATATAAACCCCGTTATAATATAAGATTGAAGGACGATAAAAGGTATCCTTACATCAAAATTACTAATGAAGAATATCCAAGAGTTCTAATTACTAGAAATGTAAGAGATGACGGCGCATACTATTACGGGCCTTTTACTGATACTGGATCAGTTAGAAGGATGGTCAAATCTTTAAAAGCACTATTTAAAATAAGAACATGTAGAAAAATGGACGGTCCATGTCTTAATTATCAGATTCATCTTTGTAATGCTCCCTGCAGCGGTAAAGTAACCAAAAAATCATATAATGAAATAATTGAAAAAATCAACCTATTTTTTGAAGGTAAATACAATGAAATAATTGAAATGCTAAACGAATTAATGTTAGAAGCAGCAAAAAATAATGAATTTGAAAAAGCTGCTGTTTTAAGAGACCAGATAAGATCAGTAGATGGTATTTTAGAAAAACAGAAAATAGAATTTGATAGAGGCCTTGAACAGGACGTTATTGCCTGTGCATATGATGAAAAAGTTGCCTGTGTTGTCGTATTTTCAATTAGAGATGGTAAAATCATTGGAAAAGATGATTTTCTTATGAGCGGTGCAGAAGGCACTTTGCCAGATAAAATACTTTCTGCATTCCTAAAACAATATTACATGTCCCCAAGACATATACCCTCTGAAATAATAATACAATACCGCCCAGATGAATTCAATTTAATAAAAGAATGGCTTTCTGAAAATATTGGACATGAAGTTGATCTAAGAACTCCAAAAAATGGTACTGAATCCAGATTAGTTCAAATGGTGGCTAAAAATGCCGATATTATTAAAAATCAGGAAAGAGAAGTACGCGGTGCAATGTTTGATCTTAAAAAATATCTCAATTTACCGAGGATTCCAAGAAAAATTGAAGCTTTTGATATATCCAATATCAGCGGTAAGCTCTCTGTAGGATCTATGGTCCATTTTGAAGATGCAATGCCTAAAAAAAGCAAATATAGAAAATATAAAATTCAGATTAAAGGACCTGATGATTATGCAATGATTAGAGATGTAATACAGCGCAGATACAGCAAAATTTCACCTCAAGATAATGCTAAAAAACCAGATCTTATTCTTGTTGATGGTGGAAAAGGTCAATTAAATGCGGCTTTAGAAATATTAAAATCTTTAAATCTTACAGATATTCCAATAATAGGGCTTGCTAAAGAATTTGAACATGTTTTTATCCCTGGAAATTCAAACCCAATTATATTACCTCGTAATTCTGAAGCTTTACACCTTTTACAAAGAATACGTGATGAAGCACATCGTTTTGCAGTAACCTACCATAAGCAGTTAAGATCCAAAGAATTAAAACATTCAATACTTGATGATATTAAAGGAGTAGGCGAAAAACGAAAAATTAACCTTTTAAAACATTTTGGTGACATTGAAAACATAAAAAATGCCGATATTAAAGAAATTTCGGGTGTTGATGGCATAAATAGAAATCTTGCAGATATCATTTACAGACATCTTCATAAAAAAGAAATGCATAATTAGGATTTTATAGCCAGTAATATCAATACTAAAAAGGCAATATTAATATATATTGAAAATTTAAACTATATTTATTATGTCCTCTGTTAAAATCTTGGTAGTTGAAGATGAAAGCATTGTGGCCATGGATATTAAACATCGCCTTGAAACAATGAATTATACTGTTCCAGCAGTTGTTTCTTCTGGAGAAGAAGCTATAGAAAAATCAGGCGAAACATTACCAGATTTGATATTAATGGACATAGTCCTTAGAGGAGAAATAGACGGTATCGAAGCAGCTCAAATTATTAAAGACATCTACAACATACCTGTAGTTTATTTAACAGCTTATTCTGATGAAAAAACATTAAAAAGAGCTAAGATAACTGGTCCATTTGGTTATATAATAAAACCTTTTGAAGATAGAGAATTACACAGTGCAATTGAAGTTGCTCTTTATAAACACGAGATGGAAAGTAAACTAGCAGCAAGTGAAAAATGGCTTTCTACCACTCTTTCAAGTATAGGTGAAGCAGTTATAACCACTGATGAAAAAGGACAAATTACTTTTATGAATCCTATGGCGCAAAAAATGACTGGTTATGACATTGATGATGCAATGGGAAGTCCACTGGAAAATATTTTCAAAGTAGAAAATGAAGAAAGCGGAGAACCAATTGATTTATCTGTTGAAAATCTGCTTCATAACGAAGAAATAACCAGTATAAATGAAAATATAGTCCTTAAAACTAAACAGGAAACAAAAATACCTATAAACAATACAAATGCCCCACTAATGGATGATAAAAATAAAAAAACTGGTATAGTTTTAGTCTTTCAAGATATTACTCAGCGTAAAATTGCTGAAAAAGAGAGAGAACAGCTTTTAAAAGAAAAAGCCAGAAGTGAACTTTATGGTTTCCTTATAAGCGCCATGCCCGTTTTTGCTTCAAATATTCCGCCACAAATACGAAATAATATTGCAAAAAGCTTTGCAGATCGATTTGAAACTAATATAAAACCTTCATTTGAAGAAAAACTTCAAAGATGTAATGTAAACAGTGAATCTGATGATGAAATCATTTTTAACTGTTATATGGATTGGATTGAAGGATTTTTAACTAATTTGGGCATTGAAATAAATGAAATTTCTAAGGAAAATAAATCAATAACATTTTCTAAATGCCCCTGGGAAAAAGAAGCTCGATATAGCCCTATGTTTTGTACAATATGTAGAATTATCGTTATACGAAGTTTTACATGGACATCAATCAGGGGCCATGTTGAACAGGTTTCATGCATGGCCGATGGAAATAAAGGGTGTTCATTCCACTTTATTTAATAATCAAATCACAATTTAGATTAAGTTTAATTTAGAGGAGATGTCAAATTGGAAAGAATAAAAACTGGAATATCGATATTCGATGAAATTACTGGTGGATTTCCAGAAGGAAGAACCATGCTTATTACTGGAGATGCCGGTTCAGGTAAAACAATATTTGGTCTTCATTTTGCAAAAAATTGCTGTGATCAGGGGCTAAAAACGGCATACATAACTACAGAAGAAGATGCGGGTGATCTAAATGTTCAGGGAGATTCTTTTAACTGGAATTTACAATATTATCAAGAAAATGATTTATTAAAATTCATTGAACTTGCAGGAGTTCGAGCAAGGGTTACAGAAGCAGAGATCAGTATTGATATTGGTACTATGAAAGGAAGTTTTGCAAAAATACTGGAACATATTCCTGATGACATTGAAGTAGTTATTATTGATAATTTAGGAAGTTACACTGCAAAACTTACACCCTATGAATTTAGAGATCGTTTTGATCATCTTGTTTTTGAATTAAAGAAGAAAAACATCACAGCTCTAGTTATTTTAGATAGTGCTACCTCAAATGAATTCAATGAACTTGCTTTATTTTCGGTTTACGGGGCATTAAAACTGATGAAACGTGAAAATCCGTACACTGGTCGAAGGGAAAGAGTTATGGATATAGTAAAAATTAGAAGTACAAAAACTCCTACTCAATTTATGACCTATGAAATAAATTCAAATGGAATTGAAATAGTTTCAGGAACCAAAGAAATAAAAATTTAAAATATAGAAAAATTTCTATATTTTTTTAATCTATTTTTATTCAAATTTCTCAATTGCAGCTACGAGAAGCTTAATAGTATTTTCTATATCATCAAGGCTTACAACTTCGCAAGGAGTGTGGATATACCTCGTAGGAACGGATAATACACCTGTAGGAATTCCTTCTCTGGTTAAATGAATCGCAGTTGCATCTGTTGTTCCACCTTCACTAACTTCAAGCTGGTAAGGAATCTCTTCTTCATTTGCAGCATCAATAAGAAGTTTTTTAACTGAAGGATGGGTTATTAAACCTCTTCCACTTGCATCTGTTAATATAATCGCGGGTCCACCATTTATTTTTGCAGGTGCTTCTTCAAATTTGATTCCTGGATGATCACCTGCAATAGTAACATCTAAAGCTAAAGCCATGTCTGGATTTATTTTATAAGCTGAAGTTTTTGCCCCTTTAAGTCCAACTTCTTCTTGAACAGTACCTACACCACAAATAGTAGCATCAGTTTTAGCCCTTTTCATAGCTTCAATAAGCACATAGCACCCTACTCTATTATCAAAAGCTTTACCAGTTACAATTTTATCATGAAGTTTGGAAAATTTGTGTTTAATAGTTATAGGATAGCCGATACCTACCAATTTTTCTGCTTCTTCCTGACTGGAAGCCCCTATGTCAATAAACATATTTTCGTATTCAGTAACTTTCTTTCTTTCAGCAGCTTTCATCCTGTGAGGTGGTTTTGCTCCTATTACTCCCAATATCTTCCCATTTTGAGAATGAATATATACTTCCTGATTTAGAAGCATCTGGTCATTTATGCCGCCAATTTTAGTAAATTTAATGTAACCTTCTTTATCTATAAATCTAACCATGAGCCCTATTTCGTCCATATGGGCTGCAAGCATTATTTTTTTGCCGCCTTCTTTACCTTTTTTAATGGCAATTATATTACCCATATTATCAGTATCTATTTCATCTACATGGTCTTTTAATTCATCAGTTATAATATTACGGATTTCTCCTTCAAATCCAGATACTCCAGGAGCATTAGATAATTTTTCTAAAAGTTCTGTCATATAAACACCTCACTAATCTTATAAATTAATTAAATAAAAAAAATTTTAAAATCAGAATATTGATTTTATCAATATCAATATCCCAATAATTATAATAACAATAGGACCAGCCATTTCAATTAAAAATTGAAGAGGAATTAAGCCAAGATTTATTGCATACCAGATTAAACCTGCTAAAATGAATATAACACTTATATAAATACCGATTTTATTAACATTTCTTCTTTTAGGCTTCTTTTTTTCAGTTCTTGGATTAGTTTCTTCATAATTGTCTCTTTTTATTTCTATTGTATCTTTCATATTTTTCCCTCAAATTAGTAAAGAAAATATGTACTAACAACAAATATTTTTATTAATTGTAATATATTAAAATTTATAATGAAATATTTATGCATTCTGAATATACATAAAAAATAGTTTTTGAGGCAATAATAA
>JAEYSH010000224.1 GCA_023434825.1 Methanobacteriota archaeon
CAAATACATAATCTGAATTAAATAAAAAACAAGGATATTACGCTTATGAAGTATATGGAAAAGCTACTCTGGTGGTTAATAACCGGTAAACGGGGAGGTATAAATCGTGCCAGGATAATTAAAAAGCTTAGTAATAGACCTTATAATGCTCATCAACTTGCAAAGGAACTTGATTTAGATTATAAAACTGTGAGGCATCATATTAAAATTTTAGAGGAGAATAAAGTAATTAAATCTACTGGAGATTCCTACAGTAAATTATATTTTCTCACTGAAGATGTAGAAAAAAATTACGATATCTTCCAGGATATCTGGGAAAAAATAGTCGAAAAATAAATGTCACTGCATAATTTCAAGAGGTAAAATAATGATTGAATTAGGATTTTTAAACCAAGTAATAATATACGTAGCTATTGTAGTGGGAATTGCAAATGTTGGTTTACTGTCAGGATTAGTTTATTTTTACAGGGAAAGTTACAAGCAATTGGAATCTAAATTTACTATAGGACTTTTATATTTTTCAACTATCCTCTTAATTCAAAATGCTCTTTTAGTCCTGGCTTTAGCCATATTTTTAATTCTGGGCATAGAAATTCATCAATTTGATGGTACAGAACATTATTCTATCCTGCTCTTAATTAATTTAGCTCAACTAATAGCTTTAACCATATTATTTAAAATAACATGGGATTAAATCCCATATTCTCTTTTTTTGACTGATTTAATTATTTTTTTTAATCATGCCCCATGGATTTTTTAAATAATATGAGAATAATGGGTAAAGATTGGGGCGTAACACTGGAATAACTACTTAAATTGTGGATCTATTATGTTAAGTTATCGATGCTCAATTTTTAAAGAGATATTTTACGGAGTGAATTATTTGATTGAACAATTAAACATGGCTTTATTCCACATGATAAATCAATATGCAGGAGTAAATCCATTTATAGACACCATTGCCATATTATCCGCCGAGTATATGCCCATAATATTTGTTATAGCTCTTATTTACCTCTGGTTTAAAAAAGGAAATAAAAATAAAGATATCGCATTATACAGCATATATGCAGGCATATTAGGGTTAGTTATAAATTATATTATAGGGCTTTTATATTTCCATCCAAGACCTTTTATGTTACATGCAGGAACCTTGTTGTTTCCATATTCTACTGATTCTTCATTTCCATCTGATCATACCACTCTTATGCTTTCTATAGCGTTGACGATGATTTATTTCAGAGAAACCAGAAAAATAGGTGTAATATTAGCAATTTTAGGGTTAATTGGAGGATTTTCAAGGGTCTTCGCCGGCGTGCATTTCCCATTCGATATTATAGGATCAATAGTAGTTTCAATAATAGTTTCATTGGCAATCTATTATTTCAGGGATAATTTAGCCTTTTTAAACAGGGCAATTAAAGGAGTATATTTTAAAATAGTAAGGAAATAAGAATATTCCCGTTTACTAAAAGTATTTGGAGAATATATAGTAATTAGGACGGTTATAAATGCATAATATGTTACTAAATGGAATATTAAATTATAATACTGCTTTATTTTACGCAATTAATAGTGGTATGGATAATTCTGTCTTTAATTTCATAATGCCCATTCTTACCAATTTCGGAAGTTTAATTGCATGGAGCCTGGTTTGTGTATTGATATTCCTATTTGGAGGGCAGTATGGTAAAAAAGTAGCGGTACTTGGATTATTAGCACTATTTTTAAGTTCTGCTGCCGTATTTGTCTTAAAATATGCTATTGCAGAACCAAGACCATTTATGGTTTTAAACCACGTACACCTTCTAACAACTGAAAGTGATTATTCGTTCCCATCTGGCCATACTACAGCTTCATTTGCAGGTGCTGTAGTAATAGGCAAAAAATATAGCTTTATTATTAAAGATAAGGCGTATAAACTAATTTACCCTTTAATCGCATTTGCAGCCATAATTGCATTTTCAAGGGTATATATTGGTGTTCATTATCCTCTGGACGTGATTTTCGGAGCTGTTATTGGAACAGCATTTGCTTTGGCGGTTTTGAGATTTGAAAATAGTATTTTTCAAAGCCCTCGAAAACTTATGGTTTTCGGGGCATTCAAACACTAAGTGTTTGATGTTTACGAAACTTCAAAAATCGAAGATTTTTGTTGTAGAGAAACTTCGTTTCTCTAACTTTAAGTTTCGTAACAGCGAAAAATTGTAAATTTTTCGCATGCATAAAAAATCTTTGATTTTTTATAGCCACGAAATTTTTTTATAATAAAAAATTTCGAAGGTAAAATTTCAGATTTTATTGGTCTAAATAAAATTTTAAGTTTTAGTATAACTAAAAAACTCAAAAATATCATTTAGATTACAAAACAGGATATGATTTTTGGAGTTTTAAATTAATCTAAGGAGAAAAAGTTTCATGGTAAGTATAGTTGAATTTGTAAGTAACTTTGCGATTAATATTATAGGCAGTCTAGGCTACTGGGGCGGTTTTATTGGAATGACCATTGAAAGTGCATGTATTCCTCTTCCAAGT
>JAEYSH010000009.1 GCA_023434825.1 Methanobacteriota archaeon
CAATGGAGGTTTCTGGGAGAATGACTATCTGTAACATGGCCATTGAACTTGGAGCCAAAAATGGTATTATGGAACCTAATAAAAACACTCTTCAGTACCTTAAAAATAGAGGTGTTGCTGATTTTGAAATTTATAAGTCGGATGAAAATGCTAACTATAATAAAGAATATTCATTCGATGTAACTGACATGGAGCCTCAAATTTCATGTCCACATGATGTTGACAATGTAGTGGGTATTTCATCAATTGAAGGTAAGCAGATTGATCAGGCATTTATAGGATCATGTACTAATGGCCGTCTTGAAGATTTAAGGATAGCAGCAGATGTTTTAAAGGGAAATGCTGTACATGAAGATGTTAGATTAATTATTGTTCCAGCATCAGCCGAAATATACACTGATGCCATGAAAGAAGGAATTATTGATACCTTTATAAATGCTGGAGGTATTGTATGCAACCCTGGCTGTGGACCATGTCTTGGAGCACATATGGGAGTTTTAGGAACAGATGAAGTCTGTATTTCCACCACTAACAGAAATTTTGTTGGTAGAATGGGAGATCCTGAATCATTCTTATATCTAGCAAACCCCGCAGTAGCAGCATATTCAGCTATTAAAGGGGAAATTAGAAATCCACAAGAATAATTAGTTTATTATGACTCAAATCATCACGTCAACCTTTCAAAAAGGTTGATCAAAAATCCAGCAAATGAAAGATTTGCTAGCCCGAAAATAATATTTTCGACTGCCTTATAAAACTACGTTTCATGGCAGTAAAAATATAATTAGTTCATGCCTCGCATAGCTAGGGAATGAAAAATTAACCAATTGTATCCTAATGACTCAAATCATCAACGTAATGGAAAAAATAAAAGAAGTTGAAGAAGAAATCGGAAGTCTTTCCAGTGCACAAAAAATACTCCTTGCTACGGATGGTTCTGTAACAACTATACTTGATGTCTTAAAGGGACATATTGACGTAAATACGTCAATTCAAGAATTTAGAGAAGCAGATAATGAGACTGCTAAAGAATTAGACATTAATGAAGGAGACACAATAAATTATAGGACTGTGGTAATGAGCCATGACCCCGAAGAGCCGTTAATACACGCAATTTCAATAACACCCATTAAAATATTAGATAATAACTTCAAAGAAGACTTATTGAAGGCAGACATACCTATTGGACGTATTTTAAAGAAATACAATATTGAATCAAGAAGGGAAGTAACTCATATTGGTGCTGAAAAGCCAGATGAAGAGCTTAGAAAAATTTTTAATACAGATTCAATAATGCTTACAAGAACATATAACATTATTTACCATGATATGGTATTAATAAGGATAAAAGAGACTTTTCCATACAGTCTATTTAAAGAATGAATTCTGTAGTTAATATAAAATTCTAAGTTATAAGTTATAAATTCAGGCAAGTGATATTATGGGATTGAAGTTCAGAGATATTGCAGGTGCTCATGAAATTAAATTAAATGAATTAAAAAGTAAAACTGTGGCGCTTGATGCAGCAAATACTATTTATCAGTTTTTAACAAGTATAAGGCAGATGGATGGAACTCCTTTAATGGACAGTGAAGGCAATGTCACTTCTCACTTCAGTGGCATTTTATATCGAACTTCATCACTTGTGGATAAAGGAATCAAACCTATTTATGTTTTTGATGGGAAGCCACACGTTTTAAAAAAGGATACTCAAGCTCAAAGACGTGAAGTAAGGGAAGAAGCAGAAATACAGTGGAAAAAAGCTATTGATGAGGGAAGAGTTGAAGATGCAAGGAAATTTGCAGTTAGATCATCAAGAATGTCTACTGGAATCATTGAAGGTTCCAAAACTCTCCTGGAATTAATGGGAATTCCATATATTCAGGCAAACGAAGATGGAGAAGCTCAAGCGTCTTATATGGTAGATAAAGGAGATGCATGGTGTGTTGCTTCACAGGATTATGACTGTTTATTATTTGGTGCTCCAAGAATGCTTAAAAATATAGCTGTTAGAGGTCCAAGGTCAAGATTAGAGATGATTTACCTTGAAGAAGTTCTAAAAGAGAATATGTTAACTAGAGAGCAACTTATTGACGTTGCAATTCTTGTTGGAACTGATTTCAATGTAGGTATTAAAGGCGTTGGAGCTAAAAAAGGAAGAAATTTAATTAAAAAACATGGTGATGTTTACAGTGCTTTAAAACACCTAAAGACTGAATTAGATGTTAATCCGCAAGAAATCAGAGATATATTTTTAGACCATGACTTTGTTGAAGATTATGATGTTAAATGGAATAAACCTGATAGAGAAGGAGTAATAGACTTTTTATGTGAAAAACACGATTTTTCAGTTGATCGAGTAGTTGGTGCTCTTGATAAATTGAAGAAGTTAAATCCAGCTCAAAAAAGCCTCGAACAGTGGTTTGGCTAAAAAATGAAAGATAAAAACAAAGAATTCATTTACCAACATATTGATTCCCGCATTATACGGCGTTTGAGAATTTATGTTTTAGTATTGCTCATTTTGTTAGTTGTGATATTATTTGAATTGATACAAGGAAATTTTACCATTAACATAATATTATTAGGGATATTAATTGGTTTAGGAGTAGGAATAATTTCCAGCCGAACTTATCGCCTTAGTTGGGATAGCGAAACAGATAATGTGATTAGTAGAATGGACTGGATTGGTGCTGTTATCTTAATTCTATATTTGATCTTTATTTTTACCAGAGTTGATCTTCTGGAAAGATGGATACATGGAAATCCTTTATTTGCAATTGTCATAAGCATCACTGCTGGAACCATGCTGGGTAGGTTAGTTACCACCAGACACGAAGTAGCTAAAATTTTAAAATCAAGATTACGTGAACTTGAATTAATAAAGTAAAATATTTTTTAAACTTCATGGATTTACAGCATTTAATATACATGCATTTATTCATTTCCACCAATTTCAACAATTAATTTTAGAATTAACTAAGTTCCATAAAGTTATTAAAAAAATTAAATGATTTAAGAATTTTATTTCGTTAAATTACACTATAACGAACTAAAAAAAATATAAAATAAAATTAGTATGTTTAACTTAAATATTTATTTTAAAACTATTTATAAGGCTTTTTTTATTAATCGACTGCCAAAATAGAATATTTTATTGAATATACCTTAAATCATCATGATCTGAAGCAAATTCGGCACCATGTTTCATATGTTCTAACTGACTATCATAAAGGTCTTTAATTTCTTCAAAAACATGATCATAGAACCTTTTTAAATCTTCTTCATCTTCAACTCCTATTTTATACTCTTCGGTAGCCTGTCTACCATATTTTACTATAAAGTGACTGTTATCTTTTCTAAGTTGAAGTGTACTTCTTACATTTTCTTGAGGACGTACATTTGGTGCTTCATATAATCCAATACCAATACCAATCTGCCAGAATCCATCATCTCCAAGAATAGTAGCACTATGTATATTGTACCTTACGTTAGGATCACTTTCTTTATCGGGCGGATAGTAATTAACCTGTTCTGGAGGGCATTCTAAATAATTTACCAATCCACTAACCATTTTTTCGCCAAATTGCATGCATTCATCCTCATAATTAAAAAAACGCTTTCTTGCTTTTGAGTAACTTTCACAAAGATCTTCAAATCTGGTCATTATATCACCTTTTTTAATAAAATTAAATAATTTAGTATTATTATTTATATTTATTTTATAATATAATTAAGGAAAATTATAGAAAAAAGGAAGATTTAACCTTTAAATAGTAATATTAAACTTATATTATGTTAAATTCTATAAATGAAGCATTTTATTAACTAAATTATTATAAAAATCAAAAAAATAATTTTTTAATTTAATTCATGATTTAAATAAAAAAACTATATTTTTTAATGAGTTAAATCAGCAATTTCATGAGATGCTTCTTCATTATCTGGTGAAATCTCTAATACACGTTTAAAAGAATCTAAAGCAAGATTATCTTTACCTAAATTAACATAAACTTTTCCAAGATTCATATAAGCTTCATCAAAATCATTATTGAGTTTGATAGCTTCATTCAGAGATTCGATGGCTTCATAATTCTGTCCTATACTAAATTGTACATATCCAAGGTAATTCCAGAGTTCTTCCTGGTTTTTATCATCACTAAGTGCTTTTTGGAAGTATTCAATTGCCTCTTCTTCTCTTTCAGTAAAATAAAGCACATTTCCCTTATAAAAAAGTGCTTTGAAATTATGGGGATCTCTTCTTAAAGTTTGATCCAGATATTTTAATGATTCCTCGTAACGCTCCATATCTGCTAAAGTAACTCCCATATTAAAAATAGATTCTTTATAAGTATTATCTATGCTTAAAGCTTCCTCAAAACATAAAAAAGCATTTTCATCATCTTCTAAAATGCTGTAGGCTACGCCCATATCATTCCAAGCCTCAATAAACCCATCATCCATAGATAATGCATTTCCAAAGCAATCAATAGCAGCTTCATAGTTTCCAGTATAAATTAAGTAGAGAGATCCAAGATAATACCACATATCTTCATTTTCTGCTAATAGCTGAGCTTCATTAAACGCATCCAATGATTTTCCATAATCTTCAAGGAAAAATAAACATAAACCCTTACAAAAGAGTGCTGGAAAAGTTTTTTCTATTTTAATAGCTTCATTAAAAGATTTTAGAGCATCGACATAATTTTCCATCACTCCTAAAATATAACCTAATTCCAGATGAGCATCTACACATGATGGATTTGATTCTACAGCTTCCCTAAAGTAATTAATAGCTTCATGTGGCTTTCCATTGCTTAATAATTCTAATCCTGTTTGATAAAGTTTTTTAGCCTGATCAGTCAATTTAATTCTCCTTAACTTTGAGTAAAAATGTGGATAATAAAAATAATCATTAATTTA
Source organism: Methanobacteriota archaeon (assembly GCA_023434825.1). GTDB lineage: Archaea > Methanobacteriota > Methanobacteria > Methanobacteriales > Methanobacteriaceae > Methanobacterium_D. The sequence continues at coordinate 4,924 of JAEYSH010000009.1, forward strand.
AATTATTTTGATTGAATTGAAAGGTTTCTATTTTAATTATATTAAATTTTTCTGTAAATTAATATTATTTAAATAAGTAAATATACACCATAATGGCTTCATTATGCCTAAAAAAATAAAATAAAATTTATACCTCCAAGATACAAATTAGAAGATATGGAATTATTAAAAAAACTTAAAATTATTCCCAATAATATTGAGCTTTATGAGCTGGCATTTATTCATGAATCTTATTCCAATGAAAATGATATTGATGAATGTTATGAGAGGTTAGAATTTTTAGGTGATGCTGTTTTAGATCTCCTCGTTTCAGAATATCTTTATAATGAAAATCCAGATTTAAATGAAGGCCAATTAACCAGGGCACGTTCTAACTACGTATGTAAAAAAGCACTTTACACCTATTCTATAGAATTGGGACTGGAAAATTATATTAAATTAGGTGCAGGGGCAGAATTAAGTAGAAGAGAACTTAATTCAGTAATCAGCGATGTTTTTGAATCATTTACTGGAGCTTTATATCTTGATTTAGGTCTTGAAAGTGTAAAAAAATTCCTTGCAAAGATTGTTATACCACATATAGAAAATGAGGATATCTTTTTTTACGATTATAAATCAGAATTGAAACAATTATGCGATCAGGAATGTTTTGACATTTATTATGAGTTAATTAAGGAAGAAGGAGAACCCCATAATAAAAAATTTACAATGACGGTTATTATTGATGATAAAAAACATGGAACTGGATCGGGTGGAAGTAAAAAAGAAGCAGAACAAAATGCTGCTAAAATTGCTTTAAATAAGATTTTTTCTAATAATTTAAAATAAATTTAACTATTAAATAATTATTTAAAAAATAAAAAAAGAAAATGTTATTTTCTTCTTGCTCCAGTTAATCCACCAATAACCATTAAAATGGCTAAAATCATCATTGGTATTGGTAAACCAGTATTCTGCATTCCAATTGTTTTACCTGTTAACTCTGCTGTATTTGCTGATGCAACTTTTTGTATTGTTACACTGCTTGAAAGTGCTGTTTGACCATCAACAGAAGCTGTAACTAATGCTATACCCCATACTGGTGCTCCAGAAGCATTCCATGCTTTTAAAATCGCTGTTGCGATTCCGTTAATTGTATTTTTGATTATGCTCTGACTTCCAACCTGTCCCAGATTTGTAGTAAATAGAACTGGTATTCCGTCAGGTACATGACCATATACCGGATCATGGTAGTTTCCAAGATTGTCGTAGAGGAAATTAGCAACTAAAGGTACAGTTTGACCACCGTTCATAATCATTTGTGTTGTAATGAACTGCATTACAATCCATGGTGCGTAATAAGTTGAATTTAAATTAGTTTTATCCGCTCCAGGGCTGTTTGGTCCTCCGTTACTTCCCCACCAGTTTAATGTAGCATTAATAGTTACCTTGGGTGTTGAAGCACTTAACTCTCCAGTTTGACTAACAAAATTTTCATAGAATATTCCATATGGTGTATTTCCATAGATTCTGTTGAAATTTATGAGTTTGTAGAAATTAGATATATCTGTTGTATAAACGCTGCTTTCTTCCTGTAATTGTACTCTTCCAATATAAATACCACTTCCAACGTTATTCAAGATATGGTTACTGATTATTTTATACATAGAATTTTTATTTAAAAATATTCCACCGCCATACTGATTTGAGGATGTTCCTTCCCCCAACAATTGTACAATACCTTGAGCTGTGTTATTTTCTATTCTGCTGTTTGTTAGGTTTAAAAATGCTTCATAGTTGTAGATTGCGCCTCCATATGCTGCAGTGTTGTTTAAAAAAGTGCTTCCAGTGATTGTTGTTTCTCCATAACGAAGATAAATTGCACCACCATTATTAGCAACGTTTCTGGTGAATGTACAATCAGAAATATTAGCTATTTCTTCACGACAATAAATAGCACCGCCGCTGCCTGCCTGGTTATTGATAAATGTACTGCCAGTAACACTTAAAATACCCTCGTTATATATAGCACCACCAGATTTTGCGAAATTATTTACAAAATCACAGTTAATTACTGTCAATGTACCACTATTGTATATAGCACTACCACTTGAGTTTTTCAGTGTTAAATCCTTAATTATTAAACTATATCCATAGTCTACATTGAAAATCTCATCTAAGCCTAAAGCATCGATTATTGATTTATCTTTTCCTGCACCGAGAATAGTCACATTTTTGTAGATATCAATATCACTATCTTTAGAGTTGTTGTAAGTCCCTTCTGCAAGGTGAACTACTCCATTACCATTATCTGTTACATGTTGAATTCCAATCCCAATAGTTTGATATGGATTGGTCTGACTTCCATTCCCAGTTGTATCATTACCGGAAGGAGAAACATATACATCGTTTAATAGTGGAGTATCTAGTTTTGAACTACTAACTGTATCTTCTGCAGAAACCGCACTACACATAATTAAAGCAAATGTAATCGTTAGTATACTTATTATTAATTGTTTTCTAATCTTTTCACCTCCTAAAAAATTTTTAATTTTTTCGGGGTTCAGAAAAAACCAAAGGTTTTTTCTTCAACCTCCTTTTATTTGATAATATAAGTTTAAAACGAATTTTTTAGTTAATGGGTACATCAAAAAAGGTAATAGAAGTGAAAAAGCCCATTGATACTAGATAATCACTGATAACTTCTAAAAGATAGTTGGCTATAACTAATATTAATAATTTACGAAAATATGCATGATAATAATAATTAGGATTCCATTATTTGTTAAAAATTAATTAAGAAAATGAATTATATAAAAATAGATGCAAAATGAGCTATTTATGCTATTTAAATATCTATACTATATTTAAATCCTCAAAAAACCCTAATTATTTAAAAATGGAAATAATATTTTATAACATATTCGATAAATTAAAATAAAGTAATTTATTCCATTTTTAATATAAATAATCGTTAAATAAAGATTTAAAATTTTGGAATTTAAAATTCAAGGGATACTCATATTGCAAAATTAAAAAAAGATTAAATGAATGCAGCGGCGACAATTACTGCATTTATGATTATATATGCAAAGAAAAGGATTATCAGAGTAATCATGTCCATTTTCTTTGATAATAAATCTTCATCTTTCTTTTGATATAGATATATAGAAATAGTAGACTCAATAAGCGTCATTAGGATTAGAATTAGCCCTAAATCATTAACCATGTCAGCGAGGGTCATAACGCCTGTTTTTGGTATTAATTCTGATGTAATAATTGTATTAGCAATTGCTACAAATAAAGCACCTGAACCAAGAACAAAACGTGTTTCAGCATTATTAGGTCTAATTAATAGCGCCAGTAGGGCCGCTCCAACTGCAACAAATAGGCCTATAAATATCCTGAAGTAGAATCCAATATCAGGTCTGGAAATTTCAATACCTGCCCTAAGTTGTGAAAATGCTGTTGTATTTGAATTTAAACGTGGGTCTCCAAAATTAGACTTGTAAAAATGTGTTTTTTCAATAACACCCATTTTATCAATTTCATATCCCGGTATCTGTACTCTTGAACTGATCTGAGATGCATTATCATCCACTACATAAACCATATCTGATTTTTCCAGTTGTTCATCCTCTATATCTAAAGTGAGGACATGATTATCAACAGGGAACCTTAAAACATCGAAAAATTTTTTTATATTAGCTCTAACATAATATATCTGATAATGTTGGGATCCATTTGTATAATTATCTTTTAACTCTTTCTTTTCTATGTTTCCGTCAATTACCTGGAAGTTTTCACCTGGATTGACGTTACTACCATTCCATCTAAACCATATATAAAAATCAGTAGTCCATTTACTGTCGGATAAGGATATATCATCAATTTTATCTATATAAAGCCCTGTAATGACTTTAGTAGGCGTATTATTATTTATTGAGTTCATTTCTCCTGAAGTGAGTACTGGTTCAGTTATATTAGGATTCATTCTTTCTATATGTTTGGAAATGTCTGCCTGTTTATCTGAATAAACAATACCTGCCATATAACTACCTACAATCAAAAATACTACTATGATTGCGATTGACCAGTATCTAATAAATTTACGCCCTTTTGGAGTAAGTTGGTTATTCTTCGAATATTTATTGTTATCTTCAAGAGATTTATCAGATTTATCATTTCTACCAAACATGAAGTGACTTCCAGTTATTATGAATTTAAAAAATTTTTACAAAAATATTATCTTTTATGATATTTAATTCAATCTCTTCCGACTACTTATAATTAGCCAAATAACAAAAAATGGTATAGATATATTACTTTAACAGCTCTAAGATATTTTCAATATTATTTTAAAATTCAAATATAAATTAAACTGTAGAATTCATTTTAGATAAAATAAAGAGCATTTCACCAATAAATAATCAGTAAATAATAATTTATGAAAAATTAAATTAAAAAATTTATTCAATACTTTCAATTTTTCCAATGTTCCGCCTGTAGTACTCGTATCCACGTGGCGATAAAGAAACATTAAAAAAGTCATATCTAATTTTACTTCGTCCAGGCAACGTAGTTACAAGACCCATATCTTCTAATAATAGTACTGCTTCATTTATTTCATCAAATTCAAGATTTGTAATTCTCTTTATAACATCACCGTTACTTGTCCAAACTCTGCTTCGTTCTACCATTGCTTTTAGTATTAAAATTGCATTTTTCTGGTTAGAATCCATTATATCACCTTTAAAATTTATCAATTAAATTATTGTATATTATAGCATATAAATCGAACTGTATAATTATGCAATTCGATTATGATAAAGTAGATATTTCAAACTTAAAAACAAGAAAAGGAAATAATAACCATAATGAACAAATAGGACGGAAAATATGATTTTTAAATCCCAAAACACAACAAATATAGTAAAGCATAATGTAAAGATGCATATCTACAATACAAAAGAAGAATGTTCAAACGCCGCAGTAGTTTATCAAGAAACAGAAATAGGACACTCTGAAGAGTTTTATCATGAAAAAAGTGCATTTATTTACTATATTTTAGAAGGAAGTGGTAAATGGATAATTGAAGATGAAGAATACGAAGTTGAGGCTAGAGATGTAGTAATTGTTCCGGCAGGTAAAAGATTTTATTTTAAAGGAAATTTAAAGCAGATTTGCATTACTGCACCCGCTTGGACTGAAGAATATGAAAAACATGTTAAATATATCAATTTAGCTAAATAGGAGCATCAGTAAGCACCGTACCCCAATTAACACCATATCCCACTTCAGGTGTTATAATCACACCGTTATTTTCGATTTTACCCATATCTGCCATTTTTGCAGCCAGATTATGTATAGATGTGAATGTAAGATCTACCACTTTAGATTTTGGAACAGGAAAAGCTTTATAACCTTTATCTTCTAACAGATGACTTAAATGACTGCTAATTGACCTTAGTTTACAATTAGTGCGGTCGTAAATTTTTGAATAATTTATAAATGATTTATTCGGACTTATATTAGGCAAAGTAATTCCAAAGGATATCGCTCGAGGATATTCATTAATTAAAGTTCCATATTTGTCAATAATTGGATCAGAGGCAACAGATAAATCAGTTGTTCCTAAAAAATAGTCTTCACACTCTTTTTCAATTATATTTCTTATTTCATCTTCTAATTCCATAATAACATATCCTTTTTGCTTTTGTTTAATAAATAATTTTTTATAAAATTATAGCGGAACAAATTCCGCTAAATATGATTTATCTCGTCATAGATCTTCTAAAGAGAGGTACCGCTATGGCCATGGTAACAACTCCAAATGCTATCAAAATAACTATCTGGTATATTATGTCACCAATACCGGCATTTAGAAGAATTATTTTACGCATTGCATCAGCTGCATAGGTAATTGGAATGAATTGAGCAATTGTCTGCATAAATCCAGGCATCTGCTGAATAGGGTAGAATACACCTCCAAGAAACATCATAGGGAACATAAGCAAGTTAACTATCATAGTTCCTGATGCCTGATCTCCAGACATTGAAATTGCCAGAATTCCAACACCAATAAAACTGAATATACCCAGTAAGAGCAGCAAGAACGCCAGTAAAAGGCTTCCTTGAATGGTTACTCCAAAGAGCAGAATTGCAATTGCCAGTATTATCACACATTGAATGAATCCACGTGTACAAAGTGCCATGGTTTTACCAATGATTATGGAAACCTGGCTAATTGGTGCTGAGAGCATTCCGTCAAATGTACCCATTTCTTTTTCTTTAGAGATTGCTTCGGGGATACCGGTCATTACAGTCATCATCACAACCATAATCATTAATCCCGGTGCAAGGAAGTTGAAATAGTTTGTCTGGCCGGGTATAGTGGTTTCAATGTTTAAAACATACGGGAAGATCATTCCCTGCGGATTAACCTGCATATGTGATTCGTTACCCATTTTTACGACATTAGCTACAGCTTTCATGTCATTCATGCCACTTACAGTACTTGCTAATACTTGCTGAATCTGCATTGAACTTTGAGGGTTACTATTGTCAACATAAACCGAAAAATCGGCCGATTTTCCGCTACTTATATTATCCGAAAACCCTGCAGGTATTATAAATGCGCCGTATATTTTTCCCTGATTAATTTGGCTTTTTGCTTCATCTATGCTGGAATACGTGGTGAAATCCATAAAGCTGGCATTTTTATTCAACGTTTGAAGTTCAGCAATAAATTCACTGCTTCCCTGACCCTGATCAAGATTTACAATTCCCATTGGCATGTGAGTTTGTGTGTTACCACTTGGAAAAATAAACCCAAACATGATCAGGAAAATCAAGGGCATTATAAAGAGGGCTGCAAGCTGCATACGGTTACGTCTAAATTCCAGCATGTCTTTACTCATTACATGGAAACTGTTTCTAAATATTTTCACTATGTCCATTATTTCACCTTACCCTTGCTTTTGGTTTTCCGTGATGGTGATGAGAATTTTCTGGTTTATGATTGGCTTCATCACGCATTTCTTTACCTGTAACAGCAAGGAAAACATCTTCAAGGGTTGATTCATTGCTATTTGTAATTGAAGAGATATTTCCACCTTCATTTCTGATAGAATCAATAATTTGATTAAGAGAATCGTCGCCCTTTGCACTGATTTTCAAATTATAATGATCTTGCTGTGCTACTGCAGATACGACATCAAGAGATTCAATCTTTTTAATTAGTTCAGTTGAAAGATTGTCGATTTTAGTACCGAAAACAGTGGTATCTCCATCGCATATCATTTTTTTCAAGTTTTCTGGTGTATCTAAAGCAGCTACTTTACCGTGGTCGATAATTGCGACACGATCACTAAGTGCTTCTGCCTCCTGCATTGCATGAGTTGTTAATATGATAGTTACACCGGTGTCGTTGATATCCTTTGTAATATCCCTAATTGAAAAGGTTGTTTGAGGATCAAGACCAAGAGTTGGTTCATCCATGAAAAGAATCTCTGGTTCAGACAGCAATGCTCTTATAACATTAATACGCTGCTTCATACCTGTAGAATACTTTTCAATCTGCGTATCTCTCCATTTTTGCATATCAACAAGTTCTAAAAGTTCATCGATTCTAACTTCAAGCTTCTCTTTGGGTATTTCATAAAGTTTACCAAAGAAACGGAGATTTTCGGCTGCAGTGAGCTTATCATACATAATCATTTTTTCAGCAACAAGCCCGATTTTTTCTCGAACATAAGAAGCATCTTTAATTAAGTCATGCCCAGCAACTTTAGCAGATCCAGATGTAGGTTGGGCTAATGTGCAAAGCATTCTAATAGTGGTACTTTTTCCAGCTCCATTCGGCCCTAAAAATCCAAAAATCTCGCCTTCTTTTACATTCAAAGATAAATCGTCAACTGCTGTGAAATCACCGAACTTTTTAGTGAGATTATTTATTTCAATTGCATTTTTTGTCATATTTCCCCCATTGAGCATCCATTACTCAAATAGGCTAATTTAATTTATTAAGCTTAAATTATTCATCTTCAAGGGATTTTTCTATTTTTTTGAGTCTTTCGCCTAATTCACCGATGAATTCTTTGTGTTCTTTAAGTCTGTCTTTTTTGAGGTCTTCTAAGTAGGACGTGTATCCATCAAGTTCAGTTAATGCTTTTCTAATAGATAGTGCGCTGCGGTCCATGTCATGATGGTGTCTCATACGTCCGGCCCATCTTTCAACTACTTTTTCTCCTTTTTCAGCCAGTTCATATTTTCCATCTTCTCTTTTGTTGATTAATTCTTCTTCAACCATTTTTTTAAGCATTGGATATACAGAACCTGGTGAAGGTCTGGGTGGGCCACAACTTCCACGACCTCTTTTATCCCACGACATCATTTTCATTCTTTCCTGTAATGCTTCCTGATGATCCTGAATAGAGTCCATGATTTCTACGCCATTTGCAGGGCCGTGTTCGTCCAATACATGGAGAATCCACATTCTTAAGCCCCCAAATCTCTGCATTTCCTCTATTCTTTCATGAAATTCCCGATGAAGATTTTTAAAAGGGTTCACTATTAATTCCTCCTATCGAATCGCCGATTTGATATCGGTAATTTGATATAAAAATTTTTCTTTTTTAAAATTTTAAGTGTTATTTGAGCGATTTTTGAGTTTTAATATCAAGTATTCGATATCGACTATTTGATATGCTGTCTGTTCAAGTATATAAACTTACCGCTCAACCGCTCAAAAATTGAAAATTTTTGGTGCTTACGAAACGTAGTTTCGTAGCCGTGAAAATTGAAAATTTTCACATGCCCCAAACACTTTTAAGTGTTTGAGGGCTTTTTTAAAAATGTATTTATCAAAAAATCCGGCAGAACTACGTTCTGCTGCCCGAAAAATCGAAGATTTTTCTACGGCCTCGCAAAAAACATAGCATGCAAAAACTACGTTTTTGCTGCGTCAAAATCGATGATTTTGACAGTAATTGCTGCGGAAGGAACAAAAAATTATTTTTTATATCAATAAAAATATTTAAATGTGATTTATCACAAAGGTTAGATAAATATGATTTATCATATTTTTCAGTTTTTTTTAATTTAAAGGGAGGGAATTTTTATGGATGAAAATCCCAAACTCATTTTAAGAACAGTTAAAGTGGGTGATCGAGGTCAAATTGTAATTCCTAAAGACATTAGAGATCACTTCCACATAGAAAGTGGAGAAACACTGATAATAACTGGACATAGAAACAAAATAACCATAATGAAAGAAGAAATTATGAGAGAAATATCACTCCAGATACTGGAGAAACTAGAAGAAAAAGACGAAGAATAAATTATA
>JAEYSH010000019.1 GCA_023434825.1 Methanobacteriota archaeon
CAATAGCTGCTACTACAAATCCTGAACTTGTAGAAAACAGAGGACACAAAGTTGGAAATGTACCTCAGATTCCATTTGTAGTGGATGATGAACTGGCTAAAGTTAAAAGCACCAAAGAAACAAGGGAAATATTCAAAGCCCTTGGAATAATGGATGATATTGTCAGGGCCAAAGCCGGTAAAAAAATAAGGGCCGGAAAAGGTAAAATGAGAGGCCGAAAATACAAAGTGCCAAAAGGACCCCTAATAGTTGTAGGTGAAGATAAAGGCATCAGTCTCGGCGCAAGAAACCACCCTGGTGTTGATATTGTTTCTGTAGAAAACCTGAATGCTGAACTTTTAGCTCCAGGAACACACGCAGGAAGATTAACAATATACACAAAATCAGCCGTTGAAAAATTAGGTGAATTATTCCAATAATAAAGAGGACGTGTGAATATGGATCCTTATTCAATAATTAAAAGACCACATTTAACAGAAAAAACAATGAATGCAATTGATCAAAGCAATGAATTAACATTTGTTGTTAAAAGATCTGCTAATAAATCTGAAATTAAAAATGCATTTGAAGATCTTTATGCAGTTAAAGTGGAAAAAGTGAACACTCAAGTTACTTCAAAAGGCGACAAGTTAGCCTACATAAAGCTGGCTGCAGAGCACAGCGCAGAGGATATAGCAGTTAAAATGGGAGTATTCTAATACTCACATTCAATCTAATTTATCCGCAAAGACCTTAGGGTCATGTATGGAGGAATATTAAATGGGAAAACGTTTAAAATCACAGCGAATGGGTAGAGGAACTCCAACGCATAGGAGTGCATCCCACCGATTCAAAGGTAAAATAGAGTACAGATCATACGATAGTATAGAAAAAGAAGGCAGTTTAAAAGGAAAAGTTGCCGATATTATTCACGACCCTGGAAGAAGTGCACCAGTAGCACTGGTAAAATTCGAAAATGGTGAAAAAAGACTGGTATTAGCTCCAGAAAGCATCCAGATAAATGATGATATAGAATTTGGTTATGCAGCACCAATAAAACCTGGAAATGCATTACCACTAGCACAGATTCCAGAAGGTACACCAGTATATAATCTTGAAAAAACTCCAGGAGACGGCGGTAAATTCGTTAAATCATCTGGAACTTACGCTTCTTTAATAACTCATGATGTTGGAAAGGCAATTGTTGAATTGCCATCCGGAGAACTAAAAGCATTCAATCCTACTTGTAGAGCAACTATTGGAGTAGTTGCTGGTGGCGGAAGAAAGGAAAAACCATTCCTTAAAGCAGGAAACAGGTTCTACGCTTTAAATGCTAAAGGTAAAAAGAATGTTAGTGTTAGAGGAGTAGCAATGAACGCAGTAGATCACCCACACGGTGGTGGAAACAGACAGCACCCAGGAAGGCCAACTACAGTTTCAAGACATGCGCCACCGGGAAGAAAAGTCGGTTCAATTGCTGCAAGAAGAACAGGGAAAAGAAGGTAATTAAGATATTAAAAAAGGGACTAAATAGAGCTCAAAAAGAAGAGGAGGCGACTAATTGGCTAGAAAAGAATTTATGTATCGCGGTTATACATTAGAAGAGTTACAACAGATGCCTTTGGATAATGTTATACAGCTATTTCCATCCAGGCAGAGAAGATCATTAAAAAGAGGTTTTCTCCCAAGGCAAAAGAAAGTACTTGAAAAAATTAGGAAATTAAAAAAGGAAGGAAACCAAGGCGGAAGACCAAGAATAATTAAAACCCATTGTAGGGATATGATTGTACTTCCAGAAATGGTTGGAGTTACATTCGGAATTTATAATGGAAAAGAATTCACAGAAGTTCAGATACAACCTGAAATGATTGGTTGTTACTTTGGGGAATTCGCACCTACAAGAAAGCGAGTAGAACACGGAGATCCCGGTATGGGTGCTACAAGGTCATCTATGTTCGTACCTCTTAAATAAGGAGAGATTACAATGGCAAAAATTAACTACGCTTTTACAGATGACGATAAAAATAAAACAGCTAAAGCTCTTGGAAGATCCTTAAAGATCTCTCCAAAACATGCTGTTGAGATATGTAACAAAATAAGAGGAATGAAAGTAGAAAACGCCAAAAATTACCTTGAAGATGTAATTGAAATGAAAAAGGCTGTTCCTTTCAAAAGGCATAATAAAAAAGTAGGTCACAGAAGAGGATTAGGTGGATGGCCAACTGGTAGATATCCAGTTAAAGCTGCTTCCCAAATTCTTGATGTACTTGTAAATGCTGAAGCTAATGCAGAATACAAGGGACTCGATACTGAAAACCTTAAAATAAAGCATATATCAAGCCACAGAGGATACGTTATACGTGGATGGACTCCAAGAGCATTTGGAAGAGCAAGCCCGTTTAACACACCGACCACCCATGTACAGATAGTTCTAGGGGAGGCATAGATTTACATGATTGAAAAAGATTTTGTCACAGAAGGACTTAAAAGGACAAGAATTGACGAATACCTCGAAAACGAGCTTGAAAGAGCTGGCTATGGTGGAATGGAAATTCAATTAACTCCTCTAGGTACCATGATTGTAGTATACGCAGAACGTCCAGGAATGGTTATAGGAAGAGGTGGAAAAACCGTCCGTAACATAACCCAGACATTAAAAACAAACTATGGATTAGAAAATCCGCAGGTTGAAGTTAAAGAAGTGGATGTTCCTGAATTAAACCCGAAAATAATGGCTCATAAAATAGCAGCAATGCTGCAGCGTGGAATGCACTTCAGAAGAGTTGCATACACAGCACTTAGAAGGATAATGGGTGCAGGAGCTCAGGGTGTTGAAGTTACAATATCTGGTAAAATTAGAGGTGCAAGATCTGCAACCGCTAAATTTAACGATGGATACATTAAAAAATGTGGTGAACCATCAACCAGATTCGTAAAAGAAGGATTTGCAACAGTTCAACTAAAACCAGGAGTTTTAGGAATATATGTTAGAATCATGCCTCCGGGAATGGTTTTACCAGATAAAGTGGATATATTAAAAGTTGCAGTTGAAGAAGAAGAAGCTGAAACAATTTCTGAAACTTTAGAAGTTGAAGAAACTGAATCAACTCAAGATCAAGAAATTGAAGACACTGAATCACAAGATATCAGCGAAGAAGTCGAAGAAGAGCCTGAAGAAGATTCCATTACTGAAGAGCCAGAAGAGACTACTGAAGATGTTGAAGAAGCTGAAGAAACAACTGAAGAGCCAGAAGAAGCTACTGAGGAAGTTGAAGAAGCTGAAGAAACAACTGAAGAGCCAGAAGAAACCAGTGAAGAAGCAGAAAAGCCAGAATCATAGATACATAAATATAAAAGGATGGAATAACATGGTAATATTAAGGAGCAAAGAAATACGTGAAATGGAAATTGAGGACATTCAGAAGAAGCTGGATGAACTTAAAGCAGAACACGCTAAAAATATTTCAAAAAGTTCTGCCGCAGGAGTTTATGAAAATCCTGGACAAATCAAGGAACTTAAAAGAACAATTGCACGTGTCCTTACCATAATGAACGAAAAACAGAGGGAGAAATAAAATAAATGAAAGTCTGTGAGATATGCGGTCTTCCAGAAGAACTTTGCGTCTGTGAGGAAATAGCTCGTGAAATACAGAAAGTCAAAGTTTATACAGTTAGAAGACGATTCGGAAAGCTTATGACCATCGTAGAAGGTATAGATGAGCACGATATTGATATAAGGGAACTAACAAAGGAGCTTAAGAATAAATGTGCCTGTGGAGGTACAGCTAAAAAAGGCCAGATTGAACTTCAAGGGGATCATAAACGGAAGGTCAAGCAAGTTCTGGCTAATATGGGCTTTTCTTCAGATACAATAGAAATTAGGTAAATTTAGGAACTCATTGAAATATATGATAGAATTGAATTCTAAAGGGACTGCATAATAAAGTAGACAAGACTTTCAAAAAAGAATGATAACTCCAAAAAATATATTCCGTCATGAACTGGTTGGTCTTCCTGTAAAGGTTGTAAACAGTTCTCATGAAGGATTTATTGGAATAGAAGGAAAAGTTGTTGATGAAACTAAAAACACTCTCCTAATTGAACAGGAGGATGAAACTGAAAAAATTGTTCCCAAGGGAACTGCAACTTTTCATTTTAATTTGCCTGATGGCACTATAATAGAAATTGAGGGTAAGATTATCATTGCTCGCCCTGAAGATAGGATAAAAAAGAAATTCAGGAAATATTGGTGATAACATGGTAGGTATCGACGTTCAAGAACCTAAAGAAATATGTGAAGATCCTAACTGTCCGTTTCATGGTTCTCTTCCAGTAAGAGGCCAAATATTAGAAGGTATAGTTACAAGTAATAAGGCAGAAAGGACTATAACAGTAGAAAGAAGTTTTTATAAATTCATACGAAAATACGAAAGATATGAAAAAAGAAAATCAAAAATAACCGCACATAAACCTGACTGTATTAATGTCAATGTCGGCGATGCAGTAAAAATTGCAGAATGCAGACCTTTAAGTAAAACTAAACATTTTGTGGTTGTGGAAGTTAAAGGAGATAAATAAAAATGAAAGCTATCACTTCAAATGTCACAAGAGTTTTACCAATAGGCGCTAGACTCCAGTGTATCGATAATACCGGTGCAAGAGAAGTCGAAATTGTGTCTGTTAAAGGATACAAAGGTGTAAGAAGAAGACTTGCAACAGCAGGAGTCGGCGATATGATAATTGTTTCTGTTAAAAAAGGAACTGTAGACATGAGAAAAGAAGTCATGACTGCAGTGGTTGTAAGACAGAAAAAAGAATACAGAAGAGCAGACGGCTTAAGGGTCAAATTTGAAGATAATGCAGCAGTGATTATTAGTCCAGAAGGTACATTGAAAGGTTCTGAAATAAGAGGACCAGTTGCTAAGGAAGCAGCGGAAAGATGGCCTAGTATTGGAAGCGCTGCAAGCACAATAGTTTAATTAGTTTTAATGGTGATAATATGTCAAAACAACCAAGAAAACAGAGGAAACTTTTACACACTGCACCATTACATGTACGGCATAATTTAATGAGTGTCGCTTTAAGTGAAGAACTCAGGGAACAACATGGGAAAAGATCAATCCCTGTTAAAAAAGGAGACACTGTACAGGTAATGAGAGGCGATTTTAGAGATCATGAAGGAAAAGTAGAGAAAGTAGATCTCAAAAATTATAGGGTCTTTGTAGAAGGCGCCTCAATACAAAAACCAGATGGAAATCAATATTACCATCCTGTTCACCCATCTAACCTTGTAATAGTGGAATTGGATATGGATGATGATGAAAGAAATGATATAATGGAGAGGAAGGGATAATATGGCAAAGATGGGATCAAGAAAACATCTTAAACGTTACAAAGCGCCAAAACACTGGCCGATCCATCCAAAAGAAAATAAATGGACTGTTAAACCAAATGCAGGTCCTCATGCTATAGCAGAATCATTACCATTACTACTTGTAGTTCGTGATATTCTTGGAGTTGCTGATAACTCCAGAGAAGCAAAGAGAATTATAAACAATGGAGATATTCTCGTAGATGGTAGAGCTAGGAAAGACTTCAAATATCCAGTTGGATTCATGGATGTAATTGAAATACCAAAAATGGAAACTGTTTACAGAGTACTTCCAGATGAAAAAGGTAGATTAATTCTCCACCCTATAGCTGCTGAAAACAAAGAATTTAAATTGTGTAAAATTACTGATAAAACCACTATAAAAGGTGGAAAAACTCAACTAAATCTTCATGATGGTAGATGCCAGCTTGATGAAGGTAAATACAAAGTTGGGGACGTAGTAATTCTCAAAATCCCAGACCAAGAAGTTAGTGAAGTAATAAACTTTGAAAACAGTACAATTGGTCTTATAACTGGTGGAAAGCACATCGGTGAAATTGGTAGGATCAAAGAAATCAATATAACCAAATCATCTATGCCAAATACTGTTGAAATGGAAACTGAAGATAAAAAAGTATTCCTTACATTAAAAGATTACGTTTTTGTAATTGGTAAAGATGAGGCAGCAATTACACTTCCTGGAGGTAAATAGATGAACCCAATGGAAGAAGTAAAAATTGCAAAAGCTACAGTTAATATAGGTGTTGGTGAATCTGGAGAAAGACTTGGAAGAGCTGAAAAGCTAATTCAAAGTATTACTGGCCAACAACCTGTCCGTACTTATTCTAAAGTTACTAATCCTGAATTCGGTATAAGAAAAGGTCAACCTATAGCATGTAAAGTTACGCTAAGGGGAGAAAAAGCCGATAAAGCCATCAAAATGATACTTGATGGTATTGAAAACAGGTTAAAATTAAGACAATTCGATGCTCAAGGAAACGTTTCATTTGGGATTAATGAACATATAGATATTCCAGGAATGCGTTACGATCCAGATATAGGTATATTTGGAATGAATATTTCTATAACCTTCGAAAAACCAGGTTACAGGATAAAAAGAAGGAAAATCCAGAGGAAAAAAGTTCCAGTTAAACATACTGTAACTCGAGACGAAACTGTGGAATATATGAAAAATAATTTCCAGGTTAAGATAGAATAGGTTGAAGAAAATCTCTGATTTTCTAAAACCATAAATCAAAGATTTAGGTGATATATTGCCAAGAAAATACGGAAAAGCATCAAGAGAATGTAGAAGATGCGGCGATCACTCTGCATTAGTTAGAAGATACGGGCTTAATTTATGCAGACAATGCTTCAGAGAACTCGCAGGAAAAATAGGATTTAAAAAATACAATTAAGAGGTGTTATTAGTGCTTATGGATCCTCTAGCAAACGCGTTAACCAACATGAGAAACAATGAACTGCAGGGAAATAAAAGATGTAAAATTTCACCAGCATCAAAAATGATTGGTCGCGTTTTAAGAACAATGCAAAAGGAAGGATACATCGGTGAATTTGAATTTGTCGATGATAACAAAGCTGGACAGTTCATAGTAGAACTTGAAGGTAATATTAACAAATGCGGTGTTATAAAGCCAAGACACGCAGTAAAGAAAGATGAATTTGAAAAATTTGAAAAGAGGTATTTGCCATCCAAAAACTTTGGAATTATGATTATGACTACTCCTGAAGGAATCATGACTCATAAAGATGCCAAAGAAAAGGGTATTGGTGGCAGGCTTCTGGCATACATCTACTAAATTAAGGTGATAAAATGGTTGAAGCAGTAGTCCTTAGAGAAGAATTACCGATTCCTGAAGGTATCGATGTCACCATTGATGATGGCGTAACTGTAAAGGGATCAAAGGGACAAATCTCAAGGAAATTCAATTATCCAGGCATTATAGTAAGGAAAGATAATGGCAATGTAATAATAGAAGCCAATTTCCCAAAAAAGAAAGATAAAGCAATGCTCGGAACTATCAGATCCCATATAAACAATATGATTATCGGATTAACTGATGGATTTACTTATAATATGAAAATAGTTTATGCTCAATTCCCTATGACTGTAAAAGCTAGCGGGGATAAAGTTACCATTGAAAATTTCCTTGGTGAAAGGTATCCTCGTACAGCAAAGATTGTAGGTAGCGCAAAAGTCCAGGTAAAAGGTGACGAAGTAATAGTTACCGGTGTAAACAAAGAAGACGTTGGACAGACAATGGCTAACCTTGAACAGGCAACTAAAATTAAGGGAAGAGATCCAAGGGTATTCCAGGACGGAATATACCTTGTAAGTCGGGAATAAGGCGGTGACAAAATGAGGAAACCAGCTTTCAAAAGACAAGAATGGTTTAGATATAAAAAACTTGGAATCAAATGGAGAAAACCTAAGGGAAAAACCAGTAAAACCCGAAGATACGAAAAAGGAAAACCCGCCATGCCTTCAGTTGGCTATGGATCTCCAAAAGCTACAAGAGGACTTCATCCTTCTGGATATCAGGACATACTCGTCCATAATCTAGTGGAACTTGAAAACCTTGATCCAGCTACACAAGCAGGAAGAATTAGTGCTACTGTTGGAAAAAGGAAAAAAGAAGTAATGCTCATAAAAGCAAAAGAATTAGGAATTAAGATTCTAAACAAAGGGATTTAAGTACTCAATGCAGGGTGCTTAAAGTAAGCATAGCTTACAAAAATTAAAAAATTGCAACAATGTTGCATAAAGACCTTAAAAGGTTTTTTCACCGGTAAAATTGCCGGATAGGAGGTTTCTCAATGAATCTTACTACTCAAAAAAGATTGGCTGCAGATATACTCAAAGTCGGGGAAAACAGGGTTTGGATAGATCCTGAAAGGACAGAAGAAGTATCAAGAGCCATTACTCGAGAGAACGTAAAACAATTAATAGACAATAAAGCCATAAGAGCTAAGCCTCAGACTGGTATAAGCAGCTACAGATCAAAGAAGATCGCTGCACAAAAGAAAAAAGGAAGAAGAAAAGGTCATGGTAGTACTAAAGGAGCTAAAGGAGCTAGAAATCCTAAGAAAGAAAAATGGATGACTACCATAAGAGCTTTAAGAACTGATCTTAAAGACATGAGAGATAACAGGGAAATTAATAAAACTACCTACAGAAAGCTCTATAAAATGGCAAAGGGTGGCGCTTTCAGAAGCAAATCCTACATGAAAACCTACGCAAGGGATCATGGCCTGCTAAGGTAGATAAGGAGGAATTTAATTGGCACACGGATCAAGATACAAGGTGGCATTTAAAAGAAGGAATGAAGGTAAAACCAATTATGGGGCTAGAATCAAACTTATAGAATTAGATAAAGCACGATTGGTCGCAAGAATTACAAATAATCATGTAATTGCTCAAATAATTAAAGTTGCTCCTGAAGGAGACGAAACTATTATTTCAGCACATTCCAATGAACTTAAAAAGATGGGATGGCTCGCATCCACAAAAAACAGTTCTGCAGCTTATTTAACCGGATATTTATGCGGTAAAAAAGCACTGGCTGAAGATGTGGACGAAGCTGTTTTAGACATTGGTTTAAAATCTCCAACTAAAGGAACCAAAGTTTTTGCTGTACTTAAAGGAGTAGTAGACTCTGGTCTTCACGTTCCTCATGGTGAATCAGTTTTACCTGATGAAAGCAGAATAAAAGGGGAACATGTAGCACAGTACGCTGAATCATTAAGTGAAGAAGAACTTAAAAAGAAGTTTGGAGCTTACCTGGAAAATGGTTTATCTCCAAAAGATCTCCCAGACCATTTCGAGAAGATCAAACAAAAAATAGATGATGAGGTATAAGGATGAATTATAACAAGGAAGAATGGGAACCTAAAACCAATCTGGGACACATGGTTAAGGAAGGAACCATAACTGACATAGATGAAATATTGGAAAAAGGTCTTCCAATTATGGAACTGGAAATAGTAGATGCTCTTTTACCTGATTTAGAAGAAGAAGTAATGGATGTAAACCTCGTACAGAGGATGCACAAATCTGGTAGAAAAGTTAATTTCAGAGTTATTGTCTCAGTTGGAAATAAGAATGGATATGTAGGACTTGGACAGGGAAAAGCTAAAGAAGTAGGTCCCGCAATCAGAAAAGCTGTAGATAACGCTAAATATAACATAATTAAAGTTAGAAGAGGCTGCGGTGACTGGGGATGTGTTTGTGGAAGAGAACACACAGTACCTTTCAAAGTATCTGGTAAAAGCGGAAGTGTAAGGGTAACTTTAATACCAGCACCTGGTGGAGTAGGTCTAGCAATTGGAGATGTTGGAAAAACTATACTCGGACTTGCTGGAATTGACGATGTATGGTCTCAAACAATGGGACAGACTCAAACTACAATTAACTTCGCTAGTGCAGTTTTCGATGCATTAAAAAATCTTAGTAAGGTTAAAGCCAGTAAATCCGACCTTAAAAATCTTGGAGTAGCATAAGGTGATATGATGATTGCAGCAATAAGAGTAAGAGGAAGGACTGGAATTAAAAGGGATATCGCAGATACCCTGGACATGCTAAAACTTACAAGAATTAATCACTTAGTACTAATCGAAGAAACCCCAAGTTACAAAGGAATGCTTCAAAAAGCTAAAGATTATATAACCTGGGGAGAAGTAGATGATGAAATAGTTGCTAAACTTCTTTCTAAAAGAGGAAAGTTATCAGGCAACATAAAACTCACTGAAGATTACTTAAAGGAAAACACTGATTTTTCTTCTGTAGAAGAACTTTCCAAGGCAATAGTAGATTCTGGAGCTAAACTTGAAGAAAGTGGAGTTAAACCAGTATTTAGACTTCACCCTCCAAGAAAAGGATACGAAGATATTAAAAAGACCTTTGTAGAATCCGGAAGCCTTGGTTACAGAGGAGATCAAATAGGAGATCTCATTAAAAAGATGATTTAATTCATCTAATGGAGGATTTCACGATGATAAGAAGAACAAGGAAAATAAGAAAGTTGAGGGGTTCAAGAACTGTAGCTGGTGGAAGCTCCAAAAAGAGAAGAGGAGCAGGTCACAGAGGTGGAAGAGGAAATGCAGGTCTTCACAAAAGTAAATGGACCTGGACTGTTAAATATGATCCTAAACACTTCGGAAAGTATGGATTTAAAAGACCACAACGGAGCATATTTAAATTCAACCCAGTAAATCTGGATTACCTTGATGAAAAATCTGAAGAGTTAGTTCAACAGGGATTAGCTCAAAAGAAAGATAACGCAATTGAAATAGATGTTACAGACCTTGGTTTTAACAAAGTTTTAGGAAACGGTAAAGTCAATAGACCTTTAATTATAAAATCACCAAAATTCTCAAGTTCAGCTGTGCAAAAAATAGAAGAAGCTGGTGGAGAAATAGTAATTTTATAAATTATTAACGCTGGGAGTGAATATAATTGCTTGAAAAATTGCAACCGATTTTTTCATTAATTCCACAGGTTAGGTCTCCTGCTTACAGGATGCCATTTAAGGAAAAACTTAAGTGGACTGGTATAATTCTTATATTATACTTTTTCATTGGTATAATCCCTCTTTTTGGATTAAGTCCAAATGCAGTTGATCAATTTGCCCAATTAAGGGCTGTACTTGCTGGTCAATTTGGTTCCATTATAACATTGGGTATAGGGCCCATTGTAACTGCATCTATTATTCTTCAACTATTAGTTGGAGGTAAACTAATAAACCTGGATCTTTCAAGGCATGAAGATAAGGCAATATTCCAGGGAACACAAAAACTCCTTGCAATTATATTCACATTGTTTGAAGCATCAGTGCTTGTTTTTACAGGAGCACTTACTGCTATACCGGGTTATGAATGGATTCTTATTACTCAGATAACTCTTGGTGGAATACTCATCATATTTTTGGATGAAGTTGTTTCTAAATGGGGTTTTGGAAGTGGTGTTGGTCTTTTCATTGTTGCTGGTGTAGCGCAGCAAATTATAGTAGGAACATTTAACTTCCTTTCCTCATCAACTTCTCCAGGAGTACCATCTGGTGCAATACCTAAATTTATATACCTCTTAACGACAGGAGCTCCTGATTTCAGTGTACTTCTACCAGTACTGGCAACTATAGTTGTATTCTTGATAGTTGTATATGCTGAAAGTATGAGAGTGGAAATACCACTTTCTTACGGTGGAGTAAAAGGTGCGAGAGGAAAATATCCATTGAGATTTATCTATGCAAGTAATATGCCCGTTATTTTAACAAGTGCATTGCTTTTAAATGTGCAATTATTTGCTTCATTATTCCAAAAAATTGGATTCCCAATTCTTGGAACAATTTCTCAAGGTCAAGCTATTAGTGGGGTTGCATACTACCTTTCAACACCCTCTAGTCTTAGTGTACTTCTAACAGATCCGTTAAAGGTTCTAATTTATGGAATTGTATTTATAGCATCATGTATATTATTCGCATGGTTATGGGTAGAATTAAGTGGAATAGGTCCAAAACAGGTTGCAAAACAGCTTCATCAGATGGGAATGCAAATTCCGGGACAGAGAAGCAGCAGAGGGCACTTTGAACGGATATTAAAAAGATATATTCCAGCTATAACCGTCCTTGGTGGTGCATTTGTTGGTCTATTGGCATTTGGTGCAGACTTAACTGGAGCATTAGGTGGAGGTACTGGTGTTCTATTGACAGTAGGTATTGTATACAGACTGTATGAAGAAATAGCTCAAGAACAGATGATGGATATGCACCCAATGTTAAGAAAGTTTTTAGGTGATTAGAGGAGATTTAAATGAAAGTCGTTGTAATTGCAGGAATTCCAGGATCAGGAAGTACAACTGTATTGAATAAAGCACTTGAAAGCATTGATTATGTAAATGTGAATTATGGGGATGTAATGATAAAAATAGCTCAACAAGAAGGTATCGTAGAAGACCGAGACGAGCTTCGAAAATTATCTCCAGATGTGCAAAAGGAAATTCAAAAAAATGCTGCAAAAAGTATAAGAGAGATGTCAGAAGAAAGTAATATAATTGTTGACACTCACTGCACAATTAAGACACCTGCTGGTTTTTTGCCGGGATTACCTAAATGGGTGCTTGAAGAGCTTCAACCAGATATGTTTATATTAATTGAAGCTGATAACGACGAAATCTTAATGAGAAGACTCAATGATAAAACAAGAACCCGGGACATGGAAAAAATAAGTGATATAAGTCTTCATCAAGAAATGAACCGAGCAACTGCAATGTCCTATGCAGTATTAACCGGTGCAACAGTTAAAATAATTAAAAATCATGATAATCGGCTTGAAGAGCCAGTAGAAGACATGGTAAGTACTTTAAAATAAATTCTTTAAGTTAAAGAGGAAATCAAAATGGTGTTAGAATTCTTATGGGGGCCGTTGAACGCGGCTTTTGATCCAGTTATTTTAATTATTGGCCCAGTTTTGGCAATAGTTATAATAGCTATTGCAGTATCGTTATTAACGACTATAGCGCAAAAGCTTCTGGTAGATCAGGACAGATTAATATACTTGCAAAAAGAAATGAAGGACTTTCAGCAAGAAATGATGGAAGCCCGTAAAAGTAACGATCCAAAGGCTCTAGAAAAAGTTCAAGCGAAACAGATGGAATTCATGAGCCTTCAAAAAGAAATGATGACCAATTCATTTAAACCAATGATAGTCACATTCCTTCCAATAATTATTATATTCTGGTGGATTTCTCAGGATGCATTATTAAACCAAATGGTAGTTTATTTACCTACGATTGCTTATTATGTATTTTTAGTGCCTCTTTTCCATATCTTTTATCAACCATCCGCATGGGTACCCGCAGGTACTATGACAATTGAATGGCTTGGATGGTATATATTATGTACGTTTGGATTCTCATTCCTATTCCGGAAATTATTGGGAGTTAAAAGCGGTGGAGCAATGTAGTTCCACAAAAATTTTATATTTTTGTGGTTCGAAAAACATGTAGTTTTTCTCAACCACAAAATTTTCAATTTCATGGACTCATTAAGTGTTGAAACTATAATTAAAACGCTCTTTATATAAGTATAATACTTTAAAGTTTGATGAATGTTTAAATGGGATAAACAATCATCAATTATGAGCGTAAAATTTAAGGAGAGATTATATGCCACAATTAAGATATAGATCTAGATCATACAGGAGAGTTTTCAAAAAAACCCCTGGAGGAAAAACTGTCTTAAGATACAAGAAGAAAAAAACATCAAAGCATGTATGTGCTGAATGTGGTAAGCTTCTTCACGGTGTTCCAAGGGGAAGACCATACGAGATAAGAAAACTTGCAAAATCTAAAAAAAGGCCAAACAGGCCTTACGGTGGATACCTTTGCCCTGAATGTACACGAAGGGTGTTTAAATCAGAGGCAAGGTCAGAATGATTATAACCATCAGTGGATTAGCTGGTAGTGGTACAACTACCGCATCCAAGATACTATCTGAGAAGATGGAGATTCCATATATTTCTGCTGGTGACATTTTTCGTCAGATGGCTGCAGAAAAAAATATGGATGTTCTGGAATTTAGTAAATTCGCTGAGGAAAATATAGCTATTGATATTGAATTAGATAAAAAACAAGCAGAAATAGCTAAAGAATATAAAGATTTGATCATCGAAGGGAGGCTTTCTGCACATTTTGTAGATAATGCTGACCTTAGATTATGGTTTATTGCACCTATGGATATCCGAACTGAAAGAATAAGTCAGAGGGAAAATAAACCATTTGACATTGTTAAAAAAGAAATAATTAAAAGAAGTAAAAGCGAAGCAAAGCGATATAAAGAAATTTACGATATCGATATTGAAGATATGGAAATTTATGACGCTATAATAAATACCGGAAGTTTCAAACCGGAAAGCATCGCTGATATCATATTGGAAATAGTAGAGGTGATTTCATGCCAGCAATAGAAGTAGGAAGAGTATGTGTTAAGATTGCAGG
>JAEYSH010000083.1 GCA_023434825.1 Methanobacteriota archaeon
GCAGTAACTCCGTGAATTGCAGCTACTTTACCGTCTACGTCCATAATTTTTCCTCCACTTTATAATAATAAATATTTTCAACAATTATCATCATAGTTTACAATTCGATGACTTTTAATTTATGTTCTAACAAAAATATACTTAGAATTTTAATTAGAATCAGTTCTTTATATACATTAGTAAGATTACTAATAAATATTTAATGTGATATCTCTAGTACTTATCTCATTAAAGTTAGTAGTATCCATTATATAAAGCCATACATTACTTATGTATTGATTTAAAGATTTATTATATTAATTTAATGTTCACAATAAAATATACTTTTTCAAATAACCATTATGTATTTTACTATTTTAATAATTTAGTGTTAAATTAAGGTGTAATCATGAAAACTATGTCCAATGTAGACGTTTATGCTATTTGTCATGAAATGAAGGAAGTTTTAAAGGGAGCAAGGGTAGATAAAGCTTTTCAGCCAACTAAAGATACTGTTTTAATTAGATTTCATGTAGCTGGTAGGGGAAGAGTAGATGTTGTGTTTCAAGCAGGTGTCAGGATGCATTTAACTCAATATCCTCTTCCTAACCCAAAAATACCTCCTAACTTTCCAATGCTTCTTAGAAAATATATTAAAGGAGCAACCGTAGAAGATATCAGGCAATATAACTTTGACAGGATAATTGAAATTCAAGTTAAAAAAGAGCAAAAATTCACATTAGTAGTAGAACTCTTTGCTAAAGGTAATATAATTCTTTTAAATGAAGAAGGAAACATTATTTTACCTCTTAAACGTAAATTATGGAGTGATCGGAAAATATCTGCCAGAGAAGAATATAAATATCCTCCAAAAAGAGGTATAAATCCATTGGAGTTAGAAAAAGAAGAACTTAAAGAATTATTTGAAAACTCCTCAACTGATATAATAAGAACTCTTGCAAGAAGTGGTTTAGGTGGTATTTACGCTGAAGAGATTATAATGAGGTCAGGGGTACAAAAAGACATTTCTGCAGAAGATATCGATGATGAAGATTTAAATTCAATTTATAATACAATTTGTGAACTATTTGGTCCTTTAAAAACTTCCAATTTCCATCCCCAAATCGTGAAAGGTAAAAAAGAGGATGTAGTGCCTATTGATCTTAAATTTTATGAAAATAATGAAAAAGAAATCTTTGAAACATATAATCTTGCTGCAGATGAGTTTTACAGTAGTAAAGTAAGGGAAGACATTAAAAGTGAATATGAAGGAATATGGGGTGCTGAAGTTAAAAGGTTCGAAAAAAGACTTAAAATCCAGGAGGATACTTTAGCTAAATTCCACAAAACAATAGATGAATCCAAAAAGAAAGGAGATTTAATCTATTCTAACTATGCAGCTATTCAAAACATCCTTGATATCATCGATAATGCCAGAAAAAAATATTCATGGAATGAGATATCATCAAAACTTAAAATTGCTAAAAAACAAGGATTGGAAGACGCTAAAATTATCGAATCCCTGGATAAACTGGGAAATTTAAGTTTAAAAATAGATAATACTCCTATAATGATTGATGCAACTACTCCAATTCCAGAAAATGCTGAAGTTTATTATGAAAAGGCTAAAAAAGCAAAACGGAAAATAAATGGAGTGCATATTGCCATTGAAAAGACAAAAAAAGAGATTGAAAAAGCAAAGAATAAAAAAGAAATAGAAATGGAAAGGGTTACTCTCCCTGAAAAAAGGGTTAAAAAAGAACTTAAATGGTACGAAAAGCTTAGATGGTTCCTATCTTCAGATGGTTTTTTAGTAATTGGTGGTAGAGACGCCAATACTAATGAAATGGTGGTTAAAAAATATATGGAAAATAATGACATTTATTTCCATTCTGATATACACGGAGCACCATCAGTTATAATAAAAAGTGAAGGTAAAGAGATTCCAGAAACAACAATTAATGAAGCGGCATCTTTTGCGGCATCATATTCAAGTGCATGGTCTAAAGGGTTTGGATCTCAAGATGTTTACTGGGTTCATCCAGATCAGGTCTCAAAGACTCCACAATCTGGAGAGTTTGTTGCTAAAGGGGCTTTTATAATTAGGGGAAGTAGAAATTATATTAGGGCAGCAACACTTTTAATTGCAGTGGGAGTAGTAGATTATGAAGGTCAAAGAGTAATGGCTGGACCTCTTGATGCAGTAAAAAAGTATACTGATAATTACATAATTATTAAACCAGGATATACTAAAAAAGAGGCTTTAGCTAGAGATATATTAAGAAAAATTGATGAAGAACGCATTTTTACTCTTGAAGATATGGTGCGGGTTTTACCTTCGGGTAAAGCAGATATTGTTGATGAGAGAACAATTAGAAAAAGATAAATAATTTTATTCTTTGAAGGTTAACTTGAAGAAAGCACCTTCAATGTTTTTTATTTCTGCTTCACCATATAACTGGTCTTTTAGGCTATTTACAAGACGTAAACCTAAAGTTTCAGTGCTTTCCAGATCTAAATCTTCAGGATAGCCGATACCGTTATCATAAACCTCTATTTCGTATCCATTCTCCTTACCTCGGTAATTTATACATATTTTACCTTTTTTATATGTATCTATGTTTTCAGATTGTTTATTATCATCTTTAACACTAGGGAACGCGTGTTTTATTGAATTTGTTATCAGTTCATTTATTATTAAACCGCAAGGGAGCGCTTTATTAATATCCAGTAGAACATTTTCTACTTTAACATCTAAATCAATGGAATGGTTTATTTCATAAGAATGATAGAGTTCTGATGCTAATTGAGGAATATATTCTGCAAAATTTATTTTTGAAAGATTTTGTGACTGGTATAATTTTTCGTGGATTAAAGCAATTGATTTAATACGGTTCTGAATTTCTTTAAAGTTCTCATATATTTTAGGATCACCAATGTGATTGGACTGCAGATTTATAAGGGAACTTATTATCTGTAAATTATTTTTAACTCTATGGTGTATTTCCCGAAGTAAAACTTCTTTTTCCTCAAGAGATTTCATTATGTTTATTTCAGCATTTTTTTGTTCTGTAATGTCTTGAAGAGTTTCTACAGCTCCAATTATGTCTCCTTTTGAATTTCTAATGGCTGCAGCGGTAAAATGTAACCATTTTCCTTCTTCTCCTAGATCTGGGAAAAAGTCTATTGCTTCACATGCATCCTCTAAAATCATTGATTTTCTATATTTGTTTCCAAAATATTTGGGAATATCATCATAAGCTTTATCTATAAGAAGATCGGCCATACACGGCCTTTTAGTGTTATAAAAAGCTTTCCATTGGTTTTTAGTACCAACTATTTCTTCTGCAAGGATTCTGCTATGTATTTCCAGTGCTTTATTCCAGTAGGTAACATTATGATCTGTATCAATTACAAATTGGGGAACTGGAGAAAAATGAATAACATCTTTTAGTTTTTTTTCACTTTCCTGTAAAGCCTCTTCTAGTTCTTTCCTTCTATTAATTTCCATATGTAATTCTTCATTGGCTTCTTGAAGTTCTTTAGTTCTTTCTTGAACTTTAATTTCCAGGTTTGCATGGGCTTGCCTGAGTGATTCTTCTGCTTTGCTACGTTCTAATTTTTCTTTACTTTCTTTTAATGCCCTATAAATTGCAGGAGTTAATTTTGAAAGATTATTTTTAAATATATAGTCTGTAGCGCCAGTTTTAAGCATTTCAACAGCATATTCTTCTCCAATTTTACCGCTTACAAAAAAGAATGGAATGTCTGGAGATTTTTCACTTGCAATTTGTAATGCTGATGATCCATCAAATGATGGAAGTGAATGATCAGATAGAATTATGTCCGGTTTGAACTCATCAAGTGCTTTTCTAAACTCTTCTTCTTTTTCAACTACAATAGAGGAAAATTGCAATCCTTCGCGGCGTAATTCATATTCAATTAATTCTGCATCAAATGAAACGTCTTCAACTATTAATATATTTAGTTTTTCCTGCATTTAGATCTCCATTATTCTGGTGATTTATTAAGTAACATCCAGTATAATCCCAAAGTTGAAACTGCATTTGTAAATTCTTCAAATTCTACTGGTTTACTGACATAACTATTAACTCCAAGATTATAACTTTCTACAATGTCTTCATCTTCTTTAGATGAGGTTAATACAACAATTGGAATTTTATTAGTTCTTTCATCTGCTTTTATCTTGCGGAGTACTTCCATTCCATCTACTTTAGGCATTCTTAAATCCAAAAGAACTAATTTTGGAAGATCAAGGATTTTCCTTTCTGCGTATCTACCTGTTGCAAAAATGAATTCAAGCGCTTCTTCCCCATCTTTAACCCAAACTAAATTATTAGCCAGATTTTTTCTTTTTAAAGCTCTGATTGTAAGTTCTGCATCAGTTTCGTTATCTTCAACAAGTAGAACTTCTATTTCGTCAAATACCATTTTTCACCCACCGTTTGTCATTAAGTTTGGTTTTTTGGGATGGAAAAGTAAAAAGTTGCTCCTTCATTGAGTTCTCCTTCACCCCAAACGCTTCCACCGTGTCTTCTTATTACCCTCTGTACAATTGAAAGTCCAACGCCAGTTCCTTCAAATTCATTGGTACTATGTAACCTTTGGAAGAGACCAAAAAGTTTAGCCTGGTAATTCATGTCAAATCCCACGCCATTATCTTTAACATAGTATATAATTTCAGTTTTCCCATTCGTAGACCCAACTTCAATTACTCTTTCATTTTTTGGTTCTGTAAACTTTAATGAATTAGCTATAAGGTTATTTAGAACTTGTTGAATCAATACAAGATCTCCATAGGATGGGGGAAGTGTTTTTAGCTTTAATTCAACATTTTGAGCTTGTGATGATGCTTTTTGCTCTTCATAAACTCTTTTTACAAGCTCTTCCATATCTATCTTGGTAAATTCCATTTCTTGCCTGCTTGCACGAGACAATAGAAGTATATCATCAATAAGTTGCCCCATTTTTTGTGTATTTTCCCTAATAATGTTTAAAAACCTCTTACCTTCATCATCTAGCTTGTCTTCATAATCTTCAATCACAATTCGAGAAAAACCATCAATTGCTCTAAGTGGAGCTCTAAGATCATGTGAAACTGAATATGCAAATGCTTCCAACTCTTGATTAGCATCCTCTAATTTTTCAGTTCTTTTTGTAAGTTTTTCATTCATTTCATTAAGAATTTTCACTCTTTCCATTCTTTCAAAAATAAATGCAACCATGGTGATGACTAAAAGTACCATTATCAATCTAAAATAATCTTCAGGGAACAAATCATTTAGACCAAATGAAACAATCATAATAAAAACAACAATACCTACCAAAATAGTAGGTGCAAGCCATGATTTATTTTTCCACCAAAATGAGACCAATAAAAGTGATCCTGCAATTTGAAAAGCTGTATTATTCATATTCTGAGTTACAATATTTAAGTAAAATATTAAACCGAAAAATAAAAATAAAGAACTTATAGCTGCTGTAATTCTATATTTTTCATGTTTAGGCGGGGATAATGCTTGCAATCTATCACCATTGTTTATTATAATTATGAAATATATTTTTATTTAGTAATCTTATATATATCTTTTAAATAAGGGCTACTTAAATATTTCAGTTTAAATATCAGAATAAGGGTTTAACATTTAAAAATATTAATAATGCATGATTTAAAACATTCAAAAAAATAATCTCTATGAATAAGGCATTTAACCCTATTTTTTAAATATAAGCTAATTATAAAAATAATTTAGGTTTTAAGGTTTATCTTTTCCTTTTATTTTCTTTTTAAGCAGGAAATTGATATCAATAAGATATTTTCCTTCTTCATCAGAAACTATTATAGAATCATCTTCAAGAAGAGTGGGGAGATCAACTTCGTAAATTCCATGATCATGAACCATAATTGTTTCAATTGATTTTCCAGGGACTTTTCCCTGTTTTTCCTCGTTTTCTTCTTTATGATACTCAAAAAAGTGGCTTCCACACTCTGGACATCCTTTAAGAATGTCTTCAGGATTTCCTTTAAATAGAGCACCGCATTTAATGCATAGATGCACTGGAATCACCGAGATTTGCTATCATTGAAAGGAAATTGGATTTTTTCTTCACGGTTTTCATGACATTTGCAGGGCCAATTATTGTAAGTCCAACCGCTTTCTTTTTGCTCATTCCAAAAAGAGATTTTTTATCCTTTTCTAAGGTGTATATGTCGATTCCAACAAAATTTTCAATATCTATCTCTCTCATGGTGGTTTCAATAAGCTCAGCTTCTTCTTCAGGGGTCAATCCTCCTTCAATAATCACAAGATCTCCTCCTTTCACCCTGTCAACAATCATGGAAATTTTTTCCATGCTACTTTGAGAAAGAAGAGCGTCTGAAGATAGAAAATCCATTTTTAAACCGTTCATTTTTAAACCTCTGATATAATAATCTCTTAAAGTTATTTAAACCTCTTAACCATCGCATTATAAAGTTCTTCAGTATTTTCACCATGTAAAGCAGAAATTGGAACGACTGTATGCTGTGGAAATACAGCAGTTATTCTTTCTGGAGAAGATTCAGGAATATCAATTTTATTGGCCACAATCACAAATGGAATTTTTCTGGCTTCTAGATTTCCAATTATGGTTATATTTGCCTGTGTAAGCGGGTCTTTAGTAGAATCTACTACTAGAAGTACGCCTGTAACATCATCAAGCCATTTTATTGCTTCTATAATTCCTTTAGTGGCTTCTTTTGCCCTTTCTTTTGCTTCAACCTCAGATAAGCCGTACTGTAAAAAATTCTTGTAATCAATTTTAGTGGCTATTCCTGGTGTATCTATTATGTCAAAATCCAGTTCTACACCCTTATGTTTTATGCTTACTCTTTCTTGCCTGTAAACTTTTCTTGTTTCATGAGGAATCTCTGAAACTAATCCAAGAGGCTTTCCTAACCAGTCATTGGTCATTGTATTTGCAAGCGTGGTTTTCCCTGAATTAGGATGACCATATAGTCCAATTTTTAGTTTTTTGTCTTTACCTAGAAGTCTATTTAAGAATCTTCTGAAAATATTCTGCATCCTATCACTCTTTATATATTTGGCCAGGTTCAAGAATAACAACCTTCATATCTTTGTTTTTTGATTCCACCCTTTCGGCAAACTCTTCACCATCTTGCTCGATTATCGGGAATGTATTATAATGCATAGGTATTAAAATTTCGGGATTAATCCATTCTGCAGCTATTGAAGCTTCAAATGGCCCCATTGTAAATCTATCACCAATTGGTAACATTGCAATATCTGGTTTGTAGATATCACCTATAACTGTTTTCATATCTCCAAATAGGCCTGTATCACCAGAGTGGTACAATTTTCTGCCTTGTTCCATCTGGATTATATAACCGCAGGAACTTCCGCCAGCCCCTATTTCTTCTATGAAATCCATATCTGATGAATGAGTTGAATTCATCATGGTTATTTTAATATTATGAATGTTAATGGATCCTCCCATGTTCATTCCCATGGCTTCAAATCCTTGTTTTGCAAGATAGATGGCATGTTCATGGTTGCTTATTATTACTGCGCCAGTTCTATTTGCAATTTCCATCGTATCTCCAAAATGATCAGTATGTCCATGTGTAACGCAAATTATATCTGCTGAAACTTCTTCTACTGTAACTGGACAGACTGGATTGTTACTTATAAAAGGATCTATAAGTATGGTTAAATTTTCATCGGTTGTTATTTCGAAGGCTGAGTGTCCAAACCATCTTATTTCCATGTATATTTGCTCCACTAAATGTTTAATTAAGATCTATATCCTGGGATAATTTCCAGGCTTCATTGAACATTCGTTCAATTTCCTCAATTGACTTTTGATCTTTGTAAATTACTCCTACCTCAAAGCTCTCATATATTGGATCTGTTGATATAATCAGACCGTTATCTTCATCTGAAACTATTGCTACTGTATGTACGTGAGGCATAGTCTTTATTTTAACATTATTTTCAATTAAAAGTTTTAATAATTCTACTGATGTATCATCATCAAGACTTGCTTCTTGTATAATCATTTTACTGTCAGTTTCCATAAATCTCTTTAAAACACTAACATCTATATTACGTACCCATGGGTACATCATCAATATTTTGTTATTAGCTTTTAAAATAGTATCTTGCATGGTTTCCTGTACATCTCCAGCATCAAAGGACCAAATTATGCTAGGATCTGTGGATTCAGATTTGATCTGATCAAGGGTTCCTTTAAAAGAATCAAGACGTTCTTCAATTAAGTTTTCGATGTCTTTAGCATTTTTAATATAATTTTCTTTTAATCTGTCCAGACGGTTTTTTACGTACTGATCTTCATCATCTTTGGATCTGGCCGTTTGTGCCCTTGTCCCCATAGCGAATTTAGGTCTGTTATTTTGTAATTTATCTTCTGTAAGCGGGTTTTTTACAATTTGCATAGGTTTTATTTCCTTAGAAATAGGCTTAGGCTCAATTTTTTTTGTTTCTTGATCTACAGGTTCTTTTTCTTTAGTGACAGGTTTAATTTCTTTCTGGGCAACCTTTGGCTTAATTTCTTTAGAAACTGGTTTGATTTCTTTTGGGGCAACTTTAGGCTTAATTTTGTTTGCATTTGGAGATTCTATTTTTTCAGCAGACAAATCTGGTTTTTTGTCATTTGATATTCTTTTTGGTTCGATTTTTTTGGGCATTACTGCTTTTTCATCATTTTTAGCATCGTCTTTTCTATCTGTTACTAACCTTTTAATAAGAGATTCTTTTGGCTTTTTTGCAGTATTTGGCTTTATTTGCGATTGTTTAGGTATTTCTGCTGCTTTAGGCACTTTTTTTGGTTTAACGACATTTTTTTCTTTTTTAGGTTTAGGTTCCTTTGTTCCTTTGGATTTAAATTTAAGTTCACTCACGTTAATATTACTACCAAAGATAATAATCATCAAGGCTCCTAAAACTGTTAAAATTAATCCCATAAAAAAACTTAAGATATTTGGAGGGGTAGCAAATCCATAATACATCGCATAAAAACCCCCTAAAACTAAAACGACCCCGAAAGCTGCAATAAGTATATTAATCATTTGATGCCTCCAATAATATCTTCTTTTTATCCATTATAAAGTTAATGAATAACGCCCAATTCCACTTTATGCTTAAATTAACTGTGATAACATAAAAATCTTTTTATTCAATTAATTTACTTTATATTAGAACAATAACTTAATTAAATCAATTTATAATTTTTAGATAAGTTTTAATTTTTTAACATAATATTGATAAACGCTTTTTGGGAAAATATATTTTAATATTTTCATAACTTTTAATTTTTATTTTTAGCGAAATATTATTAAGAATCATTTTTATTTTTGAATTCTGCATATTTTAAGATGATTTCTACTGCTTTTCGAGTTCCATTGTATTTTGAAAACATATCTTTAGTAATTTCAATGTTTTTTGTTACTTCATCGTCATTTAAGATTTGATTTATATCACTTACAAGCTCTGGGGGATTGATTTCATTTATTTCTTTTATTAGGGAAATACCATATTTTTTCATTGTTAATGCATTTTTAATTTGTTCAGAATGATTTTCAATTGGTATAATTATACTTGGTATACCCAATGATGCAATTTCCATTGTCGTGTTATGGCCAGAGAGACTTATTATGACATCAGAAATTTTCATCCATTCCATTATATTTTCTAAAAACTGCTTTTTTATTATTTTATCTGACTCCTCGATAAAATTGGAATCTATTTGAGGGCCAGTAATCATCACTATTTTATCGCAATCTATATTTTCTGATGCCTCATAGATGATATTAAGCAATCTTTTTCCAAAGTCACTCCCCCCCACAGTTACTAGAACTATTTTTTCATCTTCGCTGAACCCTAATTTTTTTCGGAGAGTTTTTTTATCATCAATTTTTTCAGGATTTTGTTTAAGAAAAGGTCCGGTAAAAATAGTTTTTTCTTTTAGTTTAGGTGGCACTTCTATGGAATTTTTTATATCCGGAATTAAAATTCGGCAGCACTGGTTTGAAACATCAATAATAAATCTTTTAAGGCCATTTTCAAGATATTCCATTGTTTTTTCTTCAGGGTAAAGATCAGAAAAACTAAGTTTTAATTCGTTAGTAATCAGGATACAAGGTATTCCAAGAACCTTTGCAGTAATAGGAATGGAATAATGGGCATCTGCAACTATGATATCTGGCATGAATTTTTTAATTATTTTAGACTCATTATATATGCTTTTAAGGAATATAAATGGGGCATCAATTGATTTTTTTGCAGTATATTTTATATCAAACCCCCCGTTATTTCCATAAAATTTTATATCGGGTAATTCAGCGGTTTCATATTTACCATATTCTTTAAGTATTTTATATCCTGTACCATAACTTGCAAATACAATATCCACATTTTTTTCATTTAACTTCTCTGCAATTGTAATTGAACGGGATATATGGCCCATGCCTATCCCGCAAGGAATCATAAGCACTTTCATTTTATTCAACCTTAATTTAACTTTTTTTAAATTATTTTTTTTTAATTAATTGGATTTAAAATCTTTTTATTATTATTTTCTTTTTTTACTTATACAAAAACATAAATAAATTATTTATCCAAATAAAGCTATATTTTTCTGAATTTACTTTTTTAAATTCAGATGATATAATATAATTGTAAAAACTAAAAGAAAAATTATTTAAGGTGCTACAACTGTTATATAGTATTAGTATATTAAAAAGGGGTACTTAGATTATGAGTTTTATAAATGATGAGTGTGGTCAAGGAGCAGCAGAATATATTCT
>JAEYSH010000100.1 GCA_023434825.1 Methanobacteriota archaeon
CAATAGTCAAATATTCTGCTTTTAGAATATTCCCTGTTTTTATGTTGTCTATTGGATTTGTTGGGGTACTATAATTTCTTAAGGGTATATAGTTATTGTTTCCATAGTTAATTTGTAGTGTTGCAGTAGTTAATAACTCTAAAAACTGAGACATAGTCACGTTTGTCCCGTTAATAGTCACATAATTGGGTAAATTATAATATGTATCCATGTATGCTTTTATTCGTGCTGCGGCATCTGTAATTTGAGCTATGCTGAATGATATTGTACTTTGTGTAAAAAAGCTGTTATCCATCAATCCATATCTGAATAATACATATCCAGATGCTCCATTGTTAACTGCAGATTTAACATCTGTGTTTAGCTCACTTGCTGATATGGTGGTTGTGTTGTTGTCAGATACGTAGGTTTGGAGTCCTGCTAAAACTGGCTTTCCGCCGGAATGCTCAAATATCCATTTTGTAGTTGAACCGATCCATCCAGAATCTTTTTTATAATTTCCTTTGTAGATCATGGGTACAAGGAAATCAAGATAGGGTGCAAGTTTAGCGTAATCTTGACCGTAGTAATATCCATTAACTGATCCTTCAGGCATTAAAGCTGCTGAAACATAGACTTTAGCTTTAATTGCGTTAACCGTAGTATATACATCCTTAACAAATGATGTTATTGTTTCTGTGGAATTAGGATATGTATATGCAGTTCCAGGATACCTTACATAGTCTAAATGAATTCCGTCTATATTGTAATTTTGAACAATGTCAGTAATTTTACTTAATAGAAACGCTCTTTGAGTTGCATTTTTAGGATCAATCCAGTTGCCATTGGCATCCTTGAAACAAGTAATCCATGCGTGGATGCGTATTTCGGTTCCTGTAAGCTTTTGTATAATTGTTGTTAGTATGCTGGAATAAGTTGGACTTGAAATTAAATTTGTCTTAATAAATACATCTGTAACATTACCGTTTACCAGAGTATTTACATCCAAATTATTAACATCATCTGCACTTACCCATATACCGCTAACATTAGTGAAGTTAGAACCTGCTGCTTGATTGACTGATTTGGTAGTGTTGTTTACATTGGTTGTAGAGGTATTAGTCGTCGTATCATTAATCACTAAATCATTTGTGGGCTGATTTTCAGTTATGTTGGCCCCATTTTCTGTTTGAGTTCCATTTGTGGCGTATAAATTGCTTGGACAAAAAATTGAAATGCTAACTATAATTAGCACTGCTATGAGTAATTTCTTCGTAATTTTACCGCCTCCGAATCCAAAAACTACACCTACGGAGTTTCATAATTTAAGAATTATTATTCTTAAGATTTGAAGTCCTCCATTGTTCTTGGACATAAATAATGTACATTTTCACTGCTTATATAAAGTTTTTGGTTTAAAATTGTGAAAAACACCTTATTAAAACTTATTTTTATATTATAAACTAGATTAAAAGGTTTTAAAACCAGTTATTAAGTTTTAAAATTGTGGATAGGTATTTTTGATAAATAAGCTTTAATTAAAACTAAATTGAAAAAATAGGCACTAATCAATGTTATTCTATTAGATGAATAACTCTTTAAATACATTTTAGGCATATTTATGTCTTAAATTTAGAAAAAATGAATTTAAGAGTATTTTAAATCAAAAAATAATTTTAGAGTGACTACTTAATAAGATTATTGTTAATGAAGACCATTTGTTTTTTAATAAAATGTATTATATTGATTAAAATAGGTTTTAAATGTACTAACTCTTTTTAAACAACTTTTGAATCTTAAAAAAGCCTTAATTATTTTTACAGTAATATCAATTTTTAGTAATCTTTAAAAAATCTTTACTGTTTTAATGTAAAAGATACATAATAATACTAAATTGAAAAGAAGAGATAAAATGGTATTTGACACAAAAATCGTTAATTTAGAAGCTCCTGAGGATTGTAATTTGATTTTAGGACAAAGTCACTTTGTTAAAACAGTTGAAGATTTACATGAGGCAATTATAACTACTGTACCTAGCGCTCAATTTGGTCTTGCATTCTGTGAGGCATCAGGAGATTGTTTAGTAAGAAAATCTGGCAATGATGAAGATTTAATTAAATCCGTATCTGAAAAGATGTTTGAAATAGGCTGCGGGCATTCTTTTTTAATATTTATTAAAAATGCATTTCCAATTAATGTAATTCAAAGAATAAATACAGTACCTGAAGTAGTAAATCTTTATTGTGCAACTGCAAATCCAGTTCAGGTGTTAATTGCAGAAACAGATCAGGGAAGAGGAATACTTGGTGTAATAGATGGTTTTAAGCCTAAAGGAATTGAAAGTGAAGAAGATGAAGAATTTAGGAAAAAATCCTTAAGAGAATGGGGATATAAGCTTTAGTTAATTATAAGGCATCTAAATTTACTTTTTCACATCTATTTAAACTTTTTTGATATTAATTTTGATTTAAATTTAAAATTAAAAGAATTAAGGGATAGTTAATATTTTATACTTTTAAGGCCATAATTATTAACATAATCTGTGGGAGGATTAATTTTATGAGAGAATCAGATGTTGTTTTTCTAAAAGATACTGGACAGGCAAAAAGGGGTGAAACCCGGGCTGAAATCAGCGAAGATTACGTAAAATTCTTAAACAGAACTGGTGGAGTTGTTGAAGTTAAATTTAGAGCTCCAAGAGAAGAATTAATAGATACATATCAATTTTTTAACGGAGCAAATGATATGGAATCCATTGGTTTAGATATAGCTGCATCCGGTGACAGATGGAACCATTATTTCAGGGGAATATCTCCGCTTGTTGAAGATGAAGATGGTACAAACTATAAATTTCAGGTTACTTTACAAATAAGGGATGCTGCGCCGCGATCAAGATAATTACAAATTTATTTTTTTATTTTTCTGAATATTGTCTGAAAACCTCTTTTATCTCTTCAGGTGTCCTTAAAATATTTATTCCCATTTCTTCAAGTTTTTCTACGTGTTCTACATCTTCTTTTCTTATTGTTAGTTCAAGATCACGACCATCGGGGAGTTGTGTAATTACTTTCCCTTCTTCTAAATCAGAAGGCATAATATATGTTGGTAAACCTACTTTTTGACCCATAATCACTGCATTTGGAATTAGGGCATCTGCTATTCTAAGTGAAATTTTGGCAACAGTATTTGATGTTGCTGGAGCAATTACCATGAATTCAAAATGGCCCAGTTGAATTTGACCTGCTAAAAATGGTGCATTTGCATTAACTTCAACCCATGTTCTATCAAATTCCACTTCTAATTCTTTGAATAATCCATAGTATTTTAAAACCTGATCTCCAGCTTTAGAAACGTAAATTCTTATATCGAATTCGTCTTCGAATTCTTTTCTAATTTCTTCCATTACTTTAACTGTTTCAACTACTCTATCTCCACTTCCTGTAATTCCCCACACTACTTTCTTCTTTTTGGCTGTCATGGTTCATATTATGTTATTAAAATATAATTATATTTTTGGAAGAAAAAAAATTTAAATTTAATAAAGTTATAATGAAATTAATATTAAGATTAATCAAAAATTTTTATTTAAATTATATAATTAAATCTCAAAATTAGGGTCGTTTACATGGAAAATAATAAGAAAGAAGGAACTAAAACGGAAATAGAATGTGATAAAGAAATAAATGAAAAAGAAGAAAAAATAGAAGTCTGTTATATTTGCTATAAAAAATTTAATATAAATGCAGATGATGAAAGCTATTATTGGAAGGATAAATATCCATTCTGTGCACATTGCGCTGAATTCTATGGTTTTTATAGATAGAATAAGAAATTCATATTTAATACTTTACTTATAAATGATCATAAATTTTTTATATTTTAAAGATCAAATAGTGTAATTGGAGAAATATCCAGAAACCAAAAGATTGACCACATGTAATTTTCAGGGTGAAACTTGAAAAATATAAAAGGAAAATCAAAGGAATTTGGGTATTTTTCCACAATACTAATTTTAAAATAAATTACATGTTTAAATGCTTTTTAATTAGGGATATTCCCCACTCAGCCATTTCTTTAGCTTCTTCTTTTGTTTTAGCCTCTGCAAAGCATCTAAAGATTGGCTCTGTTCCAGAAGGTCTGATTATAACCCAGCCCTCTTCTTTGATTATTTTAACTCCATCTGTAGTATCTACTTCAAATTCACTTGTTTCTGCAGCGATTTTCTGCATTACTTCCTGTTTTAGATTATCTGGACATTCAATTTTCATTTTTTCAGAGTAATAAACAGGTAATTCTTCTACAAGCGTAGAAAGAGGCTTTCCTTCTTTTGCCAGTATTTCAACAATTTTAGCTGTTGAAAGTGCTGCATCTCTTCCATAAACAAAGTCAGGGAATATTAAACCACCGTTTTCTTCTCCACCAAAGAGTCCATTTTTATCTTTTAACTCTCTTGCAACGATTAAATCTCCAACTTTTGTTGCAGTAACTTCACCGTTGTATTCATTAGCTATGTCATAAATTGCAGTGGATGTTGCAACGGTTGTAACGATCAAACCGCCGTTATTTTCTTTAAGCATGTATTTTTCCACGAGTGCAAATGATTTATCACCAAATACGAAACCTCCATTTTCATCTATACAAATGGTACGGTCTGCATCTCCATCATGAGCAAAACCAACGTCTGCACCGGTTGCCTTAACAACTTCAATTAATTCTTTTAAATTTGGTTCAGTTGGTTCTGGATCTCTACCCGGGAAAAACCCGTCAGGCTGACAATTCATGGTAATTACTTCACATCCAAGTTCTCTTAGGATGTAAGGTGTTGTAAAACAAGCTGCTCCACTTCCACAATCGACAATTACTTTTAATTTTGCTGCTCTAATTGCTTCAGCATCAACACGTTTTATAACTTCTTGAATGTATTCTTCAACGATTCCTGAATTTGTTTCAACTTCTCCTATTTCATTCCAGGCTACTCTGTCTGGATTATCATTGAAGAACATTTCTTCTATCTTTATTTCTGTTTCATCAGGAGTTCCTATCCCGTCAACGTCAACTAATTTTAATCCATTGTATTTGGGAGGGTTATGTGAAGCTGTAATAATTATCCCCGCATCATAGTAATTTCTGACAGCATACTGGACAGCAGGCGTAGGCAAGAATCCTAAATCTACCACATCGCACCCGGATGAAAGTAATCCAGATATTACTGCGTGTTTTATCATTTCTGTGGACGTTCTTGTATCTCCACCAACTGCAACTTTACCCTTTACAAGTGATCCATAGGATGCAGCGATTTTTGATGCAAATTCGGGGGTTAATACGGTATTTGCTAATCTTCTAACTCCAAATGTTCCAAATAATTGTTTCATAATTTTCACTGTCCTTATTTTTAATAATTTTAACGCAAAATAAACTCTTTTTAATGTTTATAATATTAATATTTGATTTTTAAGATATTAATGAATTTTGTTTGATGTATCTTATCAATTTCAAAAGATTATTTTTCCTTGAAAGTAGAAGATAAAAAAGAATTTTAATATGTAATTTTTATGGATTTAGTATTCTCTGCAATTAATTCCATGCTTCCTTGATATTCTTTAACATTTCCAACTATTTTAGCACGTCTGTTTTCAAAATATTTTAAGTCTATGCCTTCTCTTTTGAATTCAGATGCAAGAGAACTAAATATTACTACTTTTATCTCTCCAGTTCCATCTATTACAGATAAAATGTATATATTTTTGTCATAAGCTTCAACAGAACGTATTAATCCATTTATGCTTATATCTTCTCCTATTTGATTTTTTGTTATCTGGTTAATCTTGAATTCCTGCGGGACTACTACACCAGATAAAAAAATCATTCCGGATAGGCCTAAAATAGAAGTTAAAAGTGCAATTTTAAAAATTTGATTATCTTGCATGAAAAATACTCTCCTAATTCAGTATTTTCATTTGAATATTTAAATTTATTGATTTATTTATAAAAATAAGCACTTTTAGTTAGTATTAACGAAAAATAAGTTGTTAGTGCACTATATCAAACAAAATAATTTATATAAAATATTAATTTCTGGAATTAAAAATTGATTCAACACGGTCAATGTTATCAATGTCTTCCAGGCTCAAATCTTCCCTTATTCTTTTAACTACTGGAAATCTAAGGGAATATCCGCTTTCATATTCTGGACTTTTAACAATTTCACTGTAGGCAATTTCAAGTATAATTTCAGGCTTGCACTTTACCTTTCTTCCCTTTTTTTCAGTCATAATACTTTCTACTCTGTTTGAAAGCTCAAGAAGCGTGGCATCGTCAAGTCCAGTAGCTGTATGGGCGATTGTCTTTAAATTACCTTCATTATCTTGAACAGCCATTAGGTACGAACCTATGAGATTTGCTCTCCTTCCTCTACCGTATGTACCCCCAACAACAACTAAATCAAGTGTTTCAGGTTCTGCTTTAAGTTTAAGCATTTTTTTACCCCTTATTCCAGGCATATATGGGGCTTCAGGGTCTTTTATCATTATTCCTTCGTGTCCACCTTTAATGGATTTTTCAAATAATTTCATTGCATCTGCAACATTTTCAGGAGTAACTATAACTATTTCACTTAATTCAAATTTCGAGAGCTTAATGTTAGCAATCTCTTCTAATATAACACGCCTTTCACCAAAAGGCACATCAATTAGCGGTTCTTTATAATAAAGCACATCAAATAAATACATAATCAGGGGAACTTCTTTTTGGAGCCTTTCAATTTCATACTTTCTGCGTACCCTCTGTAGAATATACTGGAATGAAATAGGAGCTCCATCTTTTGTGGCAATTATTTCTCCTTCAACAATAAAATCTTCTTTTGGAAGACATTTATCGACATAATCCACAATTTCAGGGACTGCATCTTTTATATTATCCAGTCTTCGGGTGAATATTTTAATTTCATCCCCATTTCTATGAATCTGGACACGGAATCCATCATATTTTGTTTCACAAATTGCAGCACCCATCTCTTCAACTGAAGCTTCAATACCTGGTGAAAGCTGTGCAAGCATTGGTTTAACTGGTTTTCCGGGTTTTAAGTTTAATTCTTTAAGTCCTTCTTCACCATCTCGGGCAACACTTGCAACAAGACCGGGATCATTTGTAAGCATTAATGCTCTTTCAACAAGTTCTTTTTCCACACCAAATGCTTCTGAAATTGCGTCTTTAAGTGTTCCCTCACCCATTCCTACTCTTAACTCTTCAACAACTGTTCTTGAAATGTATTTTGCTTCTGTTGGGGAAGCAGATGTTAAAAGCTCAATAAGGATCCTTAATTTCTTCTGGACGGCATTTTTACCGGATACATCAGCAATTTTTACCAGATTATTGTAAACTTTAGTGATGGTAAGAGGTCTTGTAAATAGGGTAGATTGAAGTCTGTTTCCGAAAAGATGCTCAGATGCAAGGCCAATATCTCCTTTATCCCTGACATTATCTTCAACTACATCTGTACTGACCCCAACAACGAGAGATATTGCTTTCATTAGGAGTTTAAGGCCTATTCCCATTTCTTTTTCGCTCCATGCAGGGAATACCTTCCCTAAAGATAGTAATGTTACGGTTGGAAGTATTTTAGGGTCTGCATCCTTTAAAAATTCTGCAAGTATACTTGTTTTTTCCAGTCTCTTAGTTGTAGAGGTAAGTGCTTCATAAACATCTACCAGTTCTTTGTACCTCATTTCGCTTTCTAATTCCTGCATTTTTATCACGGGATGAAAATTAATTATCTAATAACTATTATGAATGGAATTTACTCATAAATTTAATTATGGGTTTAGTTTAATTAATTTATTATGTATATAATTAGATAAATTAAGATAAATATTAAAGAGGAATCAAATGCCAGAATTACCTGAAGTGGAATCATTTGGAAGATATCTTAAAAAAACATCTTTGAATAAAGAAATTGAAGATGTGGAAGTAAAAGCTCCCGGACTTCTTCAAGGAATAGATGTTAAAGAATTAAAGGATCATTTAGAGGGTAGCAGATTTAAATCAACTAAAAGGCAAGGTAAATATCTATTCGTACTTACAAGTAGTAATTCATGGCTAATATTACATTTTGGAATGACTGGAAGCTTTAAATATTTCAAAAGTTTGGATGAAAAACCTGTTTATGATAGGGTACTTTTTAATTTTGAAGATGGTACTCATCTTGCATTTAATGATCCAAGAAAGTTTGGAAAAGTTTATTTCGTGACTGATATTGAAGAATTCACTAAAAACAAGAGATTAGGGCCCGATGCTTTAAACATTGATTTGAAAACCTTTAAAAATTTATATAGTAAACGCAGGGGCGCTTCAAAGTCTGCTTTAATGAATCAACATGTAATGTCTGGAATTGGTAATATTTATTCTGATGAAATACTTTATCATGCTCATGTTCATCCTAAAACTCCATTTAATAGTTTGGATAATGCTAAAATAACTGAAATATTTAATATAATGAAAGAAGTACTAAATACGGCATTAGATAGGCAAATCAAAGGTGAAAATCTCCCTAATTCTTATATAATCCCGCACCGGAGGAAAAATGGTAAATGTCCGGGTTCAAATATTGAGCTAAAAACAATTAAAATTGGGGGCCGAACTTCATATTATTGTCCGCAATGCCAAAAAGAAATAATTTAAAGAATTTTTCATTATTTAAGTCGTAAATTAAGAGTTGCAGCTATAATTACTTTTAAATTTTTATAAGGAATTCTTATAAGTTGTACAATAGTTTATCCAATTAATTTTTAGTTCTTCTTAAAATTCTTTTTATATAGTAATACATTTTTAAAGTAATTATTGTTTTTATTCACATTTAAACAAATTTAATAGTGATTTTTAGATTAAATAATTATTTTAGGGCCTTACTTTCGAGAAATAATTTCTTTTATTATTATATAATCTTTTAATAGTTCATTTCATCCGTATTTGTATGGTTTCATTGCTACTATTGTAATATGTTAATATAAATTTAAATATTATTATTAACAATATATTCATACATGGCAGTTTTTGACATAATTGGAACACTTCTGACTTATGCAATAGCACTGGCATTTATATCAATAATTGGATATTTTGTTCTTAAAATTAGCTTTACTTCATTTAAAATGTCAATAAATTCATTAATAGCAGTCAGGGATATAGAACATTTTGAAGGAAACTTAAAAAATAGTAAATACATGATTTCAAAGGATGAAAAAGATGAATTTGAAATAATCAGCGATATTATAAATCATGAAACTGAGAATAACCCATACATAAATTTGTTATATAAAAGTTTTAAAATCAACATTCTTGTGGAATATATTGATAATTTGCAGAAATTAATTATTTTAAAACTTGAAAAAAGCTACAATCACATTTTAATTGAAAAACTTAAGATTAATCTGATTATTGAACGAACTGATTCTTTAAAAGATAATATTAAATCTAAGTTTAAAAAAGGCAATCATACAAAATATGCATATATACAATTATTTAAAAAATAATTAAATATGAAACTAGAAGAACTTTGCCAGGTTGCCAGTACATGCATAAAGTGCCCTCTGCATGAAAGCAGAACAAAAGTAGTTTTTGGTGAAGGACCATCTGACGCAAAAATCATGTTAGTAGGTGAAGCCCCTGGAAGAAATGAGGATGAAACTGGAAGGCCATTTATTGGAATGGCCGGAAAATTATTAAGCGAAATACTTCATGAGGCTGATCTTGATAGATCGCAAATTTATATTACTTCTATAACTAAATGCAGGCCTGAAAATAATAGAAAACCAAAAAAACCAGAATATACAACTTGCATTGAACTTTATCTGGAAAAACAGATT
Organism: Methanobacteriota archaeon; assembly: GCA_023434825.1. Classification (GTDB taxonomy): domain Archaea; phylum Methanobacteriota; class Methanobacteria; order Methanobacteriales; family Methanobacteriaceae; genus Methanobacterium_D. The sequence goes on from JAEYSH010000100.1 coordinate 9,840, forward strand.
GAACTTATTAATCCGGACATTATAGGATTACTTGGAAACAGTGCTGCTTATGCTCTAATAGGTAAAAAGAGTATAAAGCAGATTCATGGAAATATTTATGAGTTAAACGGCAGGAAATATATGGCGCTTTTCCATCCGGCTGCAGCTTTGTATTCACGTGCATTACTTCCAGATTTAAAAGAAGATATGGTAAAATTAAAAAAGGAAACAGAAAATTAATCAATAATTTGAAGTTTCTAAAATTTCTTTTAAATCCAAACAATTTTTGGGCGCATTAGCATTATAATCATTATTAAAATAGCAAAAAGTACTTTTTAAGCCCGATTTTTTTATTTTTTCTCCCCATTTATCAAGTTCATCTTCATTATAATTGTATCGATATTTTTCATCGCCTAAACCGTGAAAACGAACATATCCAATTTTTGAAGTTATAATCAGTTCTTCAGGAAATTTAGAAGAAGATAATGAACAAAAAGCTACATCAAATTCCTTTAAGATTTCGTAAACTTCCTCATCAAACCAGCTTAAATGCCTAAATTCCATAATGTTATTTTTAGAGGAATCTAATTGTGTTAATGCATTTTTTAAAAAATCGACATCTTTGGATTTTTGTGGAGGTATCTGGAACAATATACAGCTTAATTTATCTTCAAGAATTTCAGCAAGTCTGTAAAATCTTTTTATTGTATTTTCTGTATTTTTAAATCTCATTCTATGTGTGATAAGTTGATTGGCTTTTAAAGTAAATTTAAAATCATCTGGTGTTCTTTTGTACCATCCTTTTACTGTTTTTTCTGTTGGAAAACGATAGAATGTGTTATTTATTTCTACTGTGTTAAAATTTTCAGAGTAATATTCCAGCCATTTTGCTTTGCTTAAATTATCTGGATAAAAAGGCCCTTTCCAATCATTATAATACCATCCAGAACATCCTAGATAATATTTAGCATTATGGATCATTCTTTATAGATTATTCCATGCTTTAATTCATAATTTCGCCATGCACGTGCAACAGGGACCTCATCACCTTCCCAATCTTGCTCAAAATCATTTATTATAATATTTCGTATCTTTGCCGTTGTTATTTCATCTTTATTTTGTACTGCATTTTTTACATCATCCATGGTTTTATCTATTAATTTCCTTTTGGACTGAACTCTTAAACCAGAATCTTTAACTGCACTTTCAACTGAATTTCTAATTTTTTCTTCGTTGTAGGGTTCTTTCATTCCATTTCTTTTAATTACATTTGTCATAAATCAGCCCCCATTTTGATAATTATATTAATTTAATTATTACTAATATGAAAACCAAACTATAAAAATATTTATATATAATTTATTTTCATTATTAAAGCTAAATTATGGATAAAAATCGTTTTTTGACAATATTAATAGATTAATTATTAAAATAAGTATTTATATTCAGATTTATCATGATTTGAGGTAACAGTTTTTATTCTTCTGAATATTCTTTATATATTATGCCGTGTGTCTTTTCATAATTTCGCCATGAATCAGCAATTCTATTTTCTCCGCCCTCTTCTTTTTCCAGGTCATTTAGCACGATATTTCTAATTTCTCCAGATTCTACAAGGTCTACATCGCCTATTACTTGTTTAACATCATTAATTGTTTGGTTTATTATGAATCTTTTTTCATTGATATTGTAACCTGCATCCTGAACTGCATGTTCAATGGAATTTTTAATTTTTTCTTCTCTAAATGGCTCTGTTTGCCCATTTCTTTTTATAACATCAGTCATATCATCACATTCTATTAGATAAGATAATTGAAAATAAATAAAGAAAATAATCATTCAATTTTGTTAAATATAAAAGTAAAAATTTAAAAGAATTAATCAATTTTAATAGTTTATGCCATGTTGACGTTCGTAATTTCTCCAAGCTTGGGCAGCTTCGGGAGCATCGCTTTCAAGATCATTTACTACTTCGTTTCTAATTTCTTCAGCTTTAATTTCATTTCTGTTTTTGGCAATATTTTCAGCATCACTTGTTGCATGTTCTATAGCTCTCATTTTTTCTGTTACTGAAAAACCAGCATCTGTAATCGCGTTTTCAACAGATTTTTCTACTTTTTGAGCATTGAATGGTTCTCTTTTACCGTTTCTTTTAATTACATCTGTCAATTTATCCACATCCTTTAAGCTTCAAAACAAAGAAAAAAATTAATGGAATTTAGTACTTCATTCCATGTGTTCTTTCGTAATTTCTCCATGCTTGAGCTACTTGCTGGTCATCCTGTTCTAAATCTCTTAATACTGTATCTCGTATCTGTTTAACATCTACTTGATCCATTCCTCTTGCCATTTGAGTAGCGTCTTGTGATGCGTGTTGAATAACTTCTCTTTTTTCATTTATATCAAATCCTGCATCTTTAACAGCGCCTTCTATTGACATTCTGAGTTTTTCTTCCCTAAACTGTTCTGTTTGACCATTTCTTTTTACTACATCAGTCATATAAATTACCTCCTTTTAAAAAAGCTGATTTAAAATCATTTTTATCAATGAAGATCAGCTTCTTGTTATGAACTATTTACAATTGGGTAATACTTTCTTATGATCATCACAATATAAAAAACTTTACCTTAAAAACATGGTTAAATTTTAAAAATCAGGTGTGAAAATGGGCATTATAGAAAAGCTAAGCTTTTATAATTGAAATTGAATAAAAATAGTAAGGAAATAAGAGAGTTTAGGATTATCAGTATTCTATGTCATGATGTCTTTCGTAAATTCGCCAGGCTTTTGCAACTTTAACGTCATTATTTTCTAAATCAGTTAATATGACATCTCTAATTTGTTTTGTTTTAACATGATCTCTTTTCTGCGCCATTTTTATGGCGTCATTTGATGCATGATTTATTACTTTCATTTTTTCTTCTGGACTAAATCCTGCATCTCTAACCGCTTCTTTCAGAGATTTTCTTATTTTCTCGGGATTTAGCGGTTCTTTTATTCCATTTCTTTTAATTACTTCTGTCATTTTTTTTACCTCCTAAATTAATTGAATTATTTTTTGCATGTATTTCATAATTTTAATTGCATAATTATTAATTTATTTATGAAAAATATATTAAAAATATTTAGATGATGCTATTTTAATGAAATTGAAGAATTAATTTTTAATACAAAAATAAAGCATTATTGCCCTTTAAACATCTCTAAAATTTCTTTTGTACTTGTTGCTTGTTCGGGAGATTTTTCTTCTCGCCATTTAATAAATCGTGGAAACCTTAGGGCTAGACCTTGCTTTTCATCTTCATTCCAGTTACATGTATGTACGGGGCTTTTAGTAATTTCAGATCCCAATACTTCTACAACATATTTGGGAGTAAACCAGAAATCGGGTTTCATTTCTTTGGTTACTACTGCTCTTGCCGGACTTTTATCTACTCTTGCATCAGCAAGCTTTTCAGGCATATCTGCTAACTGTTCATCAGAAAATCCTGTACCTAATTTAGTAACAGTTTCAAATATATCTTCATCATGATTATAAGAGGCACATAAAAGGGCGCCATAGGTACCACTACGTCGACCTCGCCCAGAATAAGCCCCTATTATGACTAAATCAAGTGTATCAGATAATTTAGTAATATATTCTTTTTTCCACTTAATCCAGGTCCAATCTCTTCCTCCAGCTCGATAAAAGGAATCATCTGCACATGATTTACATACAATTCCTTCCAGATTTTTATTTATACATTCCTGGAAGAAATCATCAATAATGTCCATATCAGAACTAACTCTTCTATTAGCTAATGCAATATATTTTGACTCATCTACGAGGGTTTCGAGCTTCTCACGCCTTTCAGGATAGCTTTTATGTAAAAAAGACTCTCCATCCACGTAAAGAACATCAAACAACATATATCTTATGGGAATTTTTTTTCTGTATTCTTTTACATCATATTTTCTTCGCCGGTGCATTAATATCTGAAAAGAGCCAAATAGGTCATTTTCAAAGTCATAAGCCATTGCCTCGCCGTCCAAAATTGCTTTTTCTACTTTAATATATTTTTTAATGTTTTCAACCAGATCAGGAAACTGGCGAGTTACATCAGTTAAACGTCGAGAATATAATTTTACATTATCTCCGTCTTTATGGGTTTGAATACGTTCGCCATCAAACTTTTCTTCAGCTGAAATATCATTAGATTTTATTTTTTCACGTATATCTTCAAAATTAGAAACGCGTTGAGCTAACATAGCTTTAATTGGCCTATTTATAGTAATCTCAAGTTCATTTACTCCTTTAATTCCCTCTGTTTTTAGAACTTTAGCAACAAGCCCTATATCTGAACTAATATTATATGCATGTTCAATTTGTGGCTTTTCTCGCTTAGAACCAAAAAAAGAAACGGATAATGCATTTAATATGGTCATATCACCCACTCCAAGCCTCATAGTTCCCTCAGCAAGCCGTGCAATATATTTTCTACCGACTTCATCAGCTTCTATTAACATTGAAGCTAATGTTTTCTTTTTAATTTCTTGAGAGCCTTTTCCGCTTGTAGAAGCGATTTTTCTTAAACCGTCAAAGATATCTTTAACAGATAATTCACCAGTATAATCAAAATATGCTTTAAATGGATTTTTTGTTGTTTGAACCATTTTACTTGCCACATTGCCAATATCTCCCAAATTTCTTGTCTCTTCTTCCACTTCACTTTTAGGGGCACCACTTGAAAGAGATATGGCAGATTGAACAGTTTTTTCACTTAATCCCAAATTAACATCTTCAAACTGGGGAGCCACTCTTCCAAGTACAAGATAACATACTTTATCTATTTCCGCAGCGCCCAAATTTTGAAAAAGTTTGGATAAAATTTCTACCATTTCATTTTGAGAACTGGTATTTTCAATTCTTTCCAGTGTCCTTGTAAAATCTTCAAAATTAATTTAATCACCTGAATTGGAGGGTAAATATTTTGAAAAATCATCAAGATTTTCTATTATATCATTTGGTCTATAATCTACCAGTTTTTGAGCCAGATCATCATCATAAATCATTTTTTGATTTATAGGGACTGATACTCCATCTATTGTTGTTGCATCTTTCATATGTAATGAACCTAATGGAACACGACTTAATTTGCCTGATGGGGTCTGTGAGGGGTCTATATTAATCGAATCTCCCACTCGTTCATGTCCGCCAGTAACTTTAAAATCAACTTTTTCATTGACCTTTTTAGCCCATTTGCCAGTAAAATTTTGCTCTGGATTATTTTTGGAGTATTGAAAATATTTTTCATAAAATGAATTAGGTTCTGGCTTGCTTAAAAAGAAAAAAACATGGAATGAATTCCCAGTCCAGTAAATAAACGGATACTTATCTTTTTCAAGTAAATTTCGAAATTCTTCATCTTCATCAATGGTTTCTAAAAATAATCTGGTTGTTTCTTGAGCTTGTTCAGCAGACATTCCTTTAAATCGATCTATATCAAAGAATATTCTGTCAATTTCTCCTCCTGGATTTTCGTGATTGGTGGCGTAAAAGAAATCTGCAAGTTTTCTGGGGAGAAAATACTGCCAGACTTTGTTCTGTAAACCAGTGATCTCATTTTTTGCATCTTTAAGATGTTCTTCTTTTGATCTAAGCTCTAAAAAATCCAGATCAACAGCTTCAACTAATTCTTCAGCATATAGAGGTTCTAATTTTGATCCTCTTTTAAGTAAAAATCTAACTTTTCCTTTGGGCATCCAGATTTTAGCAGCAATTTCGCGATTCTCTAAATAATCCTTTAATTTATGAGCTACTATCGCATAAAATAGTAAAACATCTATTTCACCAAAGGGAGTTATTAGAGTATCCTTATTTTTTTTAGCAAAATTTAGAAGTGAATTCATTAAATCAGCTCAGTTTGAATTAATTACTATATATTATTATTTGAATAATATTTATTACTTTTTAGAGTAATCTCAGAGCCAATTTAAAATTAATAAAATTAATAGAAATAAAAAGAAAATTTAGTTATATAAATCTTTTAAAACGTTCTTTACCTACTTTACAAATAGGACATACTTCTGGAGGTTCTTCTCGTGCACATAAATATCCGCAGACGCTACATCTAAATACTGGGTATTCAAGGGAAGATAATGTGTCCCCTGGAGCTTTATTTTTGGCCTGTTCTCGTTCTTGTGGGGAAGGTCTCCTTTCTGGAATTGCTGTTAGCTCTTTTTTTCCTTCAAGAATATCTCCTGAAATATAAAGGCCGCAGTAGCAAGCATCATAATCATTTAAATCAGGATCTCTGTAATCACATGGGCAGATGATATCCAGGTCTTCTTCTTTGTTTCCTGAAGCTAATCTGCATGGACAGGCACCGTAACCGTATCGTTTTTCATTTAATAATATATTTTTTAATAAATATTTGGTAAATTCAACATCAGGGTTCAGATTATAGCCGTGAGCTTCAACGTCTTTTTTTACATTTTGGTAGAATTTTTCCAGTTCTTCATCAGTAACATCATTGGAATTCATTGAAGCTTCTCCCTTATTTCTTCCTCTTTAAATCCAGTTATAACGTCTTCATCATTAATTACAATGGTTGGGAATGAAAGTTGAGGATTCCATTTTTGTACTTCATTTATAGTTTCTGATCTTTCATCTCCAGTTAAAAGATCAACATAAATATAACTAAATTCTATTCCAAGTTCTTCAAGAAGTAATCGGGTTTTTTTGCACCATCCACATGTGCTTAAAGCAAAAAGAATAACATTTCCTTTGTTTTTTCCTTCAACATGTTCCATTTTCAAGATAATCACTCCAGATTTTCTTTTTAAAGATTTGTTATAGGATATACAAATAATTATTCAATTATGAAAAAATATGACCAAATTTAAAAAATAGAACTAAATTTAAAAAAATAACCCAATTTATTCAATTATCTTCTCAATTAATGATCCGCACCCTTGACATTCATAGACTTCTAACCATCCAGTTGGATAGTTATATTCATCTATTTTTATTAAATTATCAGATCCACATGTTGGGCATGAATCAAATGCATATCTACTTGAATTTTTGAGCATATTTAATCTGGATCTCATGGAATCACCAGTAATACTTTTTGTATGTTTTAGTATTTATTTTTTCCATTAAAGATCAAATAAAAAAATTAAAATAAGAATGATAAAAAATAAGATTTATTAACTCAGATTGTCTCTTACAATCCTTAAAGCACAGAATTCTCCGCACATGGTGCACATATCTCCTGGAGTAGATTTATTTTCCCGGTATTTGCGTGGTGTATCATGATCAAATGCAAGTTCAAACTGTTTATCCCAGTCAAAACATCTTCTGGCTTTAGCCATCTCCATTTCTTTTTTCCATGCACTTTTAATACCTTTTGAAACATCTGCTGCCTGAGCAGCAATTTTAGACGCAACAACACCTTCTTTTACAGCTTCGATATCTGGGATGGATAAATGCTCTCTTGGAGTAACATAGCATAAGAAATCTGCTCCAGAAGAGGCAGCTATAGCTCCTCCAATTGCAGAAGTTATATGATCATATCCTGGAGCTAAATCAGTTACTATTGGGCCTAAAACATAAAAGGGGGCACCCTTACAGACGGTTTTTTGAATTTTCATGTTTGCTTGAATTTGATCAAGTGGAACATGCCCTGGACCTTCTACCATTACCTGAACTCCTGCTTCTCGGCCTCTTTCAACAAGCTGACCAAGGGTGATAAGTTCCTGCAATTGGGGAATGTCTGAAGCGTCTGCAAGACATCCTGGTCTTAATCCATCTCCTAAACTAAGAGTAACATCATATTCTCTTGCAATTTCCAGTAAATAGTCGTAATTTCTGTAGAGCGGGTTTTCTTCTTCATTTTGAAGTATCCATGCTGCTAAGAAAGCCCCTCCACGGCTAACAATACCCATAATCCTTTCAGATTTCTTTACTTTTTCTACAGTATCCTGGGTTATTCCGCTATGAATAGTCATAAAATCAACGCCTTCTTTCGCCTGATTTATTATGGCGTTGAACATATCATCTTCATCCATGTTTATAACAGCACCTTTCACTCCTGAAGCCCCTACAGCAGCCTCATAAATTGGAACTGTTCCAATAGGAACATTAATGGATTCCATGATCTTCTGGCGAACTTCTTTTAAATTAGGCCCAGTACTTAAATCCATTACTGCATCTGCACCGTATTCAACTGCTATTTTAGCTTTTTGAATTTCAGTTTCTATATCTTCAATTTCTGAAGATGATCCTACATTAGCATTGATTTTAGTGGTTAACCCTTTCCCAATACCTTTGGGAATGCTTTTCCCATTAATATTTTTGGGAATACAGACATATCCCTTTGATATTCTTTTGATAAGCTTTTGAATGTCAATATTTTCTTCTCTGGCGACTATTTCCATTTCGCCGGTAATTTGACCTTTTCTAGCGGATTCTAATTGAGTCACTTTAATCCCTCGTAATTAAAAAAAATTTTAATGAGCATTAATTCTTTTTATAAATTTTTATTCCTTAATTTTAGTTAAAATGCATAATTAATTAAATAAAATGATATTTATTTAATTTCTAAGTTTTTAATTTAAAATATTTAACTTCAAGTAATTACATTTTTGCAAGATTCTTTATCTTAATATACTTGTTAAACTAAAATATCTTTATGATTAAAAAGCTACAGGCTCAAGACATAATGATAGAAGATATTCATGTAACTTCACCAAATGACCTTGTTGCAGCCGCTAAATTGAAAATGATGCGGTGTAACGTTGGAGGACTTCCTGTTGTCGATGATAAGAAACTTGTGGGAATTATAACTCATAGGGATGTCCTTTTGGCAGGTGGAGAAGCTCTAGGCCTTAAAGTAGGCGATTTGATGAGTAAAGACCTTTATGTGGCTGATAAAGATACTCCTATCATGGATATAACTAAAGTTATGGCTGATAAGGGTTATCAGAGAATTCCTGTTGCAGAAAACGGTGTATTGGTGGGCCTTATAACTCAAAGCTCTCTTATACGTGCACTTGCAGGCATAGAATAAATAAATATATTTAAATTAAAGGATCTGGTATTTTAGCGTTCTCCTTTTTCTTTAATCCGCCAATTTTCTCAATTCTCATTTTTAAGAATTTTTTACCTGCTTCTGTAGCTCCATAAATCGGTATAGAAGCACCTGCAGTGAAGCTTTCTCTTTCTTCACCAACTTCTCTTACATATTTTGAAGCACAGCTGGTTATAACATCTGCATAATAAAATAATTCTTCAGCTTCATCTTTGGACATTTCAGTTACATGGGCGGCGAATATATAAATATTAATTCCTTCATTTTCTTTTTCAATATCTCTAAGCCTTTTTGCATCTTCAGCAGATATAATCGAAACTGCTATGTTTTGGTGGCCCATTTCAATAGCTTTTAAAACTCCTTGAATTTGATTGATTTCAGCAGTTTCAGGATTAAGGACATTTTCTGGGCCAACTGCAACTATAATTTTTTCAATTGGTGAGGTGCTTAAAAATCCAGATATTCGGCCTGCCATTCCCTGAACAAATTCTGGATCTTCTAAAATAACTGTTCCACATCCTTCACTGACAATAACAGCACAATCAATAACATGTTCATCAAGAAGAGTTCCTAATGTTTCAGATACTCCAAAGGATAAGAAATCTTTCATTTTCAGTTTTCTATCCTCCGTACACATTCCAAAATCTTGAATTCTAAATTCTATGTTTTCTTTAACAGTTTCTGGTGTAAGCTTTTTGATACCCCTATATTTGTCAAAAAGGGGGCAATAATCAATTTTTGGCTCTCCAACTTCTATTACTTTCCCATTTTTCACAACTACTCTGGCTTTACCAAGTGCTTCAATTACGTGTTTATCTTCTTTGCTCATGTCAACACCATATTATAAAATTAATAATGTTTGTAAAAATTTGAATTTAATAACAATAATTTATTATTCAAACTCATTTAAATTATTTAATAACCAATTAGAATATAAAAACATGAACTATTTTAATTTCAATTTTATAGTATAACATACAAAAAGAGGGATTTTATGAGTTATAGAGGAGCCTCCAGAGAATTTTTAGATTCTGCAGGCATATCAGTTGGAGATAATGTTAAAATTACAAAAGATGATGTTTTTTATGAAGGAATAATTTTAGACAGAGCAGAAGATGCTGATGAATTCCATATTGTTTTAAAACTTGATAACGGTTATAATGTTGGTCTAAGTATAGAAAAAGCTAAAATAGAACTTGTATCTAAAGGTGAGAAACCAAAAATTGAGTTAAAAGATCTTAAAATTGAAAAAGATACAAAAAAACATGATATATCAATAATATCTACTGGTGGAACGGTTGCATCAATAATTGATTATAAAACAGGTGCGGTTCATCCAGCATTTACAGCTGATGACCTTTTAAGGGCAAATCCTGAACTTCTTGAACATGCAAATATCAAGGGTAAAGCGATTTACAATATTTTAAGCGAAAATATGAAACCAGAATACTGGGTTAAAGCTGCAAACTCAGTTGCAGATGAAATTAATGATGGATCTTACGGTGTAGTTATTGCTCATGGAACAGATACCATGCATTACACTTCAGCAGCTTTAAGTTTCATTTTAGACACTCCAGTACCTATTGTTGTTACTGGTGCCCAAAGAAGCTCAGACAGACCTTCTTCTGATGCATATTTAAATTTAATTAACTCAGTTACTGCAGCTAAATCAGACCTTGCTGAAGTCATGGTTTGCATGCATGGCACTGAAAATGACAATTTTGGTCTTTTACATAGAGGAACAAAAGTAAGGAAGATGCATACATCAAGAAGAGACACATTCAGGAGTATAAACACTTCTCCTATTGCTAAAGTGCAAAATGGGAATATAAAAATTCTGGATAAAGATTTAAAATACAAAAATAGAAATGATGGAGAAATCACTCTTAAAGACTCCATAGAACCAAATGTTGCATTTATTAAAAGTTATCCTGGGATTTCTGGAGAATTAATTGATTATCATATTGATAAAGGATATAAAGGGATTTTATTAGAAGGTACAGGTTTAGGGCACTGTCCTGAAGATATTATATCTACATTAGAACGTGCAAGAGAGGAAAAAATTCCAGTGGTCATGGCTTCGCAGTGTCTTTATGGGGAAGTTAACATGCACGTTTACAGTACTGGAAGAAAACTGATCTCTGCAGGAGTAATATCTGCAGGGGATATGCTGCCTGAAACTGCATATGTTAAGCTCGTATGGACTCTTGGCCAAACTGATGACTTAAATGAAGTAGAAAAAATCATGCAAACTAACATTGCGGGGGAAATTGAAGATAAAATATCTTTAAAGTACTTTTTAGTTTAAATTTACGGATTTATGGTGATTAAATGTTTGATTATGAAAAAATTGGACTAAAAATGGGTCTTGAAGTGCACCAACAATTAAATACTGCTCAAAAACTTTTTTGCCCGTGCGAATGCAACTTAACTGATAAAAAACCAGAATTTAAAGTTTTAAGGAATTTAAGGCCAACCCAAAGTGAACTTGGTAAAATAGACAGAGCAGCATTTGAAGAAGCAAGAAGGAAATTAAATTTTATTTATGAAGCTTATACTCACGAAACATGTCTTGTTGAGATGGATGAAGAACCACCTCATCCTTTAAATTTAGAAGCGCTTGAAGTGTCTCTTATATTAGCCACGTTACTTAACATGCACGTTGTAGATGAATTCCATATCATGAGAAAGCAGGTTATTGATGGAAGTAACACTGGTGGTTTTCAAAGGACAGGGCTTGTTGCAACTGAAGGATTACTTGAAACTGAATACGGAAATGTCGTAATTGAAAATTTATGTCTTGAAGAAGATGCAGCAAGAAGAATCGGGCATGAAAAAGGCATGGTTACATTCAGACTGGATAGGCTTGGAATTCCCCTTGTAGAGATAACAACAGATCCGTCCATGAAACATCCCGAACAGGTCAAGGATGTAGCATATCAAATTGGGCAGATTTTAAGAAGTACTAAAGTAAAAAGAGGATTAGGAACCATACGTCAAGATTTGAACATTTCAATTAGAGAAGGTGCAAGGGTTGAAATTAAAGGTGTTCAGGACCTTGATTTAATGCCTACAATGGTTAATAATGAGATTACAAGGCAAATAAATCTCATAAAAATAAGAGATGAATTAATTGAAAGAAATGCATCTGTAGATGATGAATTGTATGATATTGCAAGTATTTTAAGTTATACCAGTTCTAAAATAATTTCTAAAGCTGAAAGTGTCTTTGCAATTAAACTTAAAGGTTTTAAGGGGTTGATTGGAATGGAAATTCAACCGGGAAGGAGACTTGGAACGGAATTAGCAGGATATGCTAAAAAAATGGGTGTTGCTGGTC
>JAEYSH010000101.1 GCA_023434825.1 Methanobacteriota archaeon
CAATAGACTACCAAGTTATGTTTCAATGATTTCATCAAATTATGTGCCGGTTCCAATACCTGCTGAACTAGAAAAATATTTACAAGCAACCAAAAACTGTCAGGTAAATGATCCAAGAATCATAGCACTGGCAAAATCAATAACAAAAGACGCAACAACTACATATGATAAAGCAGAGGCAATCTTTAACTGGGTTAGAGACAACTTAAGCTATTCATTCTACTACAACACGAAATATGGGGCTGTAAATACACTTCTTAAAAAAGAAGGAAATTGTGTAGACCACTCGCATCTTTTAATTGCATTAGCTCGAGCAGCGGGAATTCCAGCAAAATATGAACATGGCACATGCACTTTTACAAGTGGTACATATGGACACGTATGGGCACAATTATGGGTAGATGGAAAATGGTATAATGCAGATGCAATAAGTTACAGGAATACTTTTGGTGTTATAAACAATTGGAATACAAATACAGTTGTAAAAAAAGGAACATACATAGAATTACCATTTTAATTTTTTCCTTTTTTTATTTTATTTTCAAAATTAAATTCTTCCAATTCCATTTTAAATAAAAATGTTAAGTTATCTTTATTTTAAAACAGGCTTTTTAAATCTTTAAAAATATAATTAAGCTATTATGAATCAATATACGTGTTAAGTCGATTAAAATATTTAAATTAATTATTGCATCTGTCCATGGTATCATGCTTACTTTTTAGGAAGAAGGCAGGTGTAGACATAATTAAACATTCACGAGGTTAAACTATTGAATAATAGTACTAATTCCAAAAAACTCTTAGATATGGATTATAAATGTAAACCTGAAGAATTAGAATCTTTATTACAAAAAATAGAAAAATCAATTCAAAGAAAAAATATATTTCATTTTATAAGAATTGATATTAAACAAGAAAAAAATCATTTTCCAAAAACCTTTTTAATTAGGTAACTATATCTAATAACACTTAATTTATGAACGATATTTTTATTGATATTGCGTTGAAAATTAAGAAAAAACAGAGATTTTTGTATAACAATAGCTATAATTTTAATGTAGTATATTATAACAATATTTAGAGATTGTGAAAATTAAATTTTTTACAGCAAAAATTGAAAATTTTGACAACGATGAAAAAAAGCATGGTGATTCTATGACACAAATGGATGAAGCAAAAAAAGGCGTAATAACAGAGGAAATGAAGGCAGTAGCAGCTGCTGAAGGCGTATCAGAGGAGTTTATCAGAAAATCCGTCGCCCAGGGATCCATAGCCATTCCAAGTAACGTTAACCGAGATGTTAAAGCTGTGGGAATTGGAGCAGGACTAAGAACAAAAGTCAATGCTACCATCGGGACATCCACAGATATCTGTGACTTTGATGAAGAAGAAGAAAAGGCCAAAGTGGCCATGAAATATAATGCAGACACATTAATGGAACTTTCTGTTGGTGGAGACCTTGATGAAATAAGGAGAAGAATTTTAAAACTTTCTGACATTCCTGTTGGGAGTGTACCTGTTTATCAGGCTGCAATTGAAACAATAAGGGAAAAAGGTGCAGCTATTTATATGGAAGAAGACAGTATGTTTAAAGCCATTGAAAAACAGGCTAAAGACGGTGTCGATTTCATGGCTATTCACTGTAGTGTGAACAGAGAAACCCTCAAGAGGTTAAAAAGACAGGGACGTGAAGGCGGACTTGTAAGTAGAGGTGGAGCTCTTGTATCTGCATGGATGGTTGAAAACGATGTTGAAAACCCACTTTACAAGAATTTTGATTACATATTAGAAATCGCTAAAGAACACGATTTCGTTATGTCTATGGCTAACGCAATGAGAGCTGGAGCAATAGCAGACTCCACAGACAGAGCTGCAGTTCAAGAACTTATCGTACTTGGAGAATTAATCGACAGAGCACGAGAAGCAGGTGTACAGACCATTGTAGAAGGTCCAGGACATATACCAATTAACGAAATTCCAGCAAATGTTGTACTACAGAAAAAATTATGTAGAGGAGCACCTTTCTACATGTTAGGACCAATTGTAACTGATATTGGTGCAGGATACGACCACATTGTATCTTCAATTGGTGCAGCAACATCAGCAGGAGCAGGAGCGGACTTTATCTGCTACGTAACACCAGCAGAACACCTTGCACTACCTAATGTAGAAGATGTAAAACAGGGCGTAATTGCAACAAGAATTGGAGCATACGTTGGAGACATGCAAAAAGGTATACACAACGGTGAAAAAGACCTCGTAATGGCTAATGCTCGTAAAAAACTCAACTGGGAAGCGCAGTTTAACTCTGCAATGTGTCCAGAAGAAGCAAGAAGAAAAAGGGATGCAAGACCGCCAGAAGAAGAAGACACATGTACCATGTGTGGAAGCTACTGTGCAGTTAAGATTGTAAATGAATGGTTAGACCAGGCAGACGTTGATGTGTTTGATTAAACTCTAATCATTATTTTTTATATTTTAAAGAAAAATAATTTATAAATACTGTAATTTTTATAAATAATTCTATATTTTTTAAATTTACCCTTAATTTTCATATTTTGAAATTTTTTAACAATACTTAAGGGTTCTATTATTTTTATATATGATTATGATTATTTAGATAAAGGTGATTTGATTGAAACATTGGGTTGAAAATGTTGCAGACAGTTTAAAAGAAAGAGACGTGGAAAAGCACGTAATTGCAAGCGGAACCTCCATATCCGGTTCCATACATATAGGAAATTCATGTGACGTATTTATTGCTAACGCAGTTACAAAGGCTCTAAAGAATACTGGTGCTCCTGCAGAAGTAATATGGATTGCAGATGACTATGATCCACTCCGTAAGGTTCCTTTCCCACTTCCTGAAAGTTATGAGAAATATTTAGGTATTCCTTATGCCCATATTCCATGCCCAGAAGACTGCTGCGCAAATTTTGTTGAACACTTTGAAAAGCCATTCCTTGACACATTAGATGACTTTGGAATCTCCCTTAAAATCTATTCCGGAGAGAAAATGTACAAGGAAGGAATTTATGATGATTATGTAAGAATTTCTCTTGAAAAAGCACCGGAAATTCGAGAAATATTTAATCAATACCGTGAAAATCCATTAGCTGAAGATTGGCTACCGTATAACCCAATCTGTCAAGAATGTGGAAGGATAAACACAACTTTTGCATATAACCATGAGGGAGATATGGTTGATTACAGGTGCGAATGCGGCCATGAAGGAACAATGGACATTAAATCAGGCAAAGGAAAACTTACATGGCGTGTTGAATGGGCTGCAAGATGGAAAATATTCGGCATTACCTGCGAACCATTTGGAAAAGACCACGCAGCAAGCGGTGGTTCTTACGACGTAAGTAGCATAATATCAAAGGATATATTTGACTATACTGCTCCTTATCCTGTTCCTTACGAATGGATTACTTTAAAAGGAGATGCAATGTCAAAATCACAGGGCGTATTCTTCACTCCAGGACAATGGCTTGAAATTGGAGCTCCTGAAACATTAAACTACTTTATATTCCGTAGTAAACCATTAAAACATAAAGATTTCAATCCACAAATGCCATTTTTAGACTTCATTGATCAATACGACAGGATTGAAAGAATATACTACGGCGCAGAAGAACCAGCATCCCAAAAGGAAGAAGAAAAATCTAAAAAGATTTATGAGATTTCTCAGGTGGAATTAAAGGATAAAATGCCTTTCCAGCCATCATACAGGTTCATGACTATAGCTTATCAGATTGCAGATGGTGACATTGAACGTGTCTTTGAAATACTAAAGAAAAATTCACAACTTCCAGAAGATATGGAAAACACAGCATTTGAAGATTTGAGCGAAGAAAATCTTACCGGACTTGAAATGAGGATGAATCACGTTAAAAACTGGCTTGATAAATACGCACCTCAGTTTGTAAAGTTCCAGGTTATGCAAAAAATCCCTAATATGCCTATAGATGAAGATCAGGCACAATTCTTACTTAAACTTGCAGATCTTCTTGAAGAAAAGGACTTTACTGCAGAAGAGCTTCACGATGAGATGTATAATCTCCTTAGAGAATTTGATTTGAAACCTCAAAAAGCGTTCCAGGCCATTTACAAAACTATAATTGGTAAAAAACAAGGCCCAAGGGCTGCTTCATTTGTTTTATCTTTAGATAAAGATTTTGTTATCAAAAGGTTTAGAGGAGAAGCTTAATAACAAGTAAATATCCATTAAAAAATTATTTTATTTTTTTAATTTATTTTTAATTTTATTTCAATCAGTTACTCATTCCTTATTATAGTAATACATAAATTACAAGTATTATTAAATAAAAAGTAATTATACCAAATTCATTTTTGCAAGTTAAAATATATTCTGAACCCATTATTAGATTAAATATTTATTTAATAAATGGTGGTGAATTAATCAAGTCTTTAAAACGTAAATTAGGACTTTTAGAAGTAACAGTTTCGGGAATAGGCATAATTCTAGGTGCGGGCATATATGCACTCCTTGGGGAAGCTGCACCATTATCCGGAAATGCTTTATGGCTTTCTTTTGTCATAGCGTCAACAGTTGCGGCATTTACCGCCTTAAGCTATGCAGAACTGTCCTCCATGTTTCCAAGCTCTGCAGCAGAATATGAATATGTTAAAAATGCCATGGGTAAAAAAATTGGATTTATAATAGGCTGGATCATCATATTCAGTGCAATTATCAGCTCTTCAACAGTTGCATTAGGTTTTGGAAACTATTTAGGCGTAATATTTAATATACCTCCACTTTATTCTGCCATCGCCTTAATATTAATATTATCTTTAATACTTTTTATTGGAATTAGGGAATCTGCATGGGTTGCTATTTTATTTACATCAATTGAAGCATTAGGTCTATTAATCATCTTTTTTATTGGAATACCCTACTATGGAAACGTAAATTACTTAGAAATGCCTTTAGGCTTAAATGGAGTTTTTGCATCAGCAGCATTGATTTTTTTCGCTTACCTTGGTTTTGAAGAAATTGTTAAACTTTCAGATGAGACTGTTGACGCATCTAAAAATATTCCAAAGGCAGTTATACTTGCCATGATAATAAGTACTGTCCTTTATATTCTTGTTGCTTTTAGCTCAGTTAGCATTTTAGGCTGGCAATATCTTGCTAATTCACCAGCACCTTTTTCACAGATCGCATCAGTTGCACTTGGACCTAATGGAGCGCTTTTACTTTCAATTATTGCACTTTTTGCAACCAGCAACACGGTCCTTTTATTGCTTTTAGCCGGTTCAAGGATAGTTTATGGAATGTCCGCCTCCAATTCACTCCCTTTAATCCTTAAAAAAGTACATCCAAGAACAAGAACCCCCTGGGTTTCAATTATTGTAGTAGGAATAATTGCAATATTATTTTTATTCCTTGGAAATTTACAATTTCTTGCAAGCGCCACCAATTATGCCCTATTTTTAAGTTTTATTTTTATAAATGCTGCAGTGATTGTTTTAAGATATAAATCTCCAGATTTTAAAAGAGCGTTTAAGATACCCCTAAATATAAAACGTTTGCCATTAATTCCCGTTTTTGGGTTAACCACATGCATTCTACTTCTATTCCAACTTAGTTTTGATGCAATAGCTTTAGGAATAGTTATAACCGCCATCGGAATTGTATTAGCTTTTATATGGCAAAAATAATAATCATTTCAGGATAAACATTTCAATCTTAAAATTATATTAGATGAAAATTATAATGAAATAATAGTTCTGATTTTAAAATTACATAAAAGATTTTACTGATTATAATTCATATCTAAGGAGATCAAAATGAGAGTAAATATCATTGAAAAAGAAGTTATGGATCCACTGGCTGAAAATGCCGCAGAAAAGATAAAAATATTACCTATTCCTAAATCAATTAATAAAATAACCTATTTTGACAATACTAAGCCTAATGCAGATATAATATTAAACACAATTAAAGAAAGCTTAGAAATAGAACCTGTTGATGCAATAAAACCTGCAGGAGCTCCAGCAACAGAAGAACAGATGAATAGCGCTAAAAAAGGAAATGTTATAATTTTAGCACTTGGAGACTGCGGTTCATGTACAACATGGGTAATTTTAGATGCCATAAGGCTCGAAAAAGAAGGAAAGCCCACAATTTGTATTTGTACGCATAAATTTACTGATTACGCTTATTCACTTGCTAAAGCTCAAGGAGCAGAAGATTTAAGGATAGTTGCAATTGAACATCCTATTGCAGGGCTTAAAGA
>JAEYSH010000106.1 GCA_023434825.1 Methanobacteriota archaeon
GAATGGAATAGATCCCCTGCAATAATTATAAAATCAACTTTTTCTTCCATGCATTTGTCTAAACAATCATTAAAAGCTTTAATTTCTAATTCTTTTAATTCAGAATATTTTTGAGCCCCTAAATGACAGTCAGCGAGATGAGCAAATTTATACATTAAAATCATCCTACAATTATTGTTTTCATTTCTTTTGTTTTATCTTGTGGCGCCTTTTCAAGGTATTTTGAAACATATTTTTCAAATTCAGGAGTATAAATAGGGATAGCAAATCTTGTAAAAACACTGCTAACAATAGCTTCACCTTTATCGAGACTTGCAATAATTCTATCGTCATCAGATAAGTCTTGAGAAGCACTATTGATTATTGCAGACCTTTCAGGCGACATTTCATTTCCTAAAATAATTTTAGTGTTCATATTAGCTAAAATAGCTCTGGGTATAACACTTGCTAGCTGAGTAATTGCAATTAAGCCTATTTTGAATTTCCTTCCTTCTCTGGCAATTGTACCGTAAATATTCCCGCCACCTATTGTATCTTGGCCTAAAACTCTTGGAGCTTCCTCAATTACAATACTGATAACTGGTTTATTTTTTAATTCTTCAGAGTTATAATTTTTATATTTACTAAAGATGTTACTGGTTATTATACTACCAATAAAAAGTTCTTCAAAATCACTTAATTTTGAGCTGTCGATAATTACTATTTTTCCACTTTCTAATGAATCATTAATATCCTGAACTGTAGAAAGGCCAGAATCTCCTCCAATAAACAAATTACTTTTAAATTTGCACCTTTTTCCACCGGAAGCTGTAGGATCATCAATTGTAGAAATTCCTAATTTGGTCTCAAATCTTCTTTTTAAAACTTCTGCAGTTGATTCTTGAATCCCCATTTCTTTTAAAATTTTCTTATCTTTCCCTTTTGCTATGGATGTAATCCAATTTTCCCCATATTTGTTGTAAAACATTCTCATAGCGTCGCTTTGAGCTGATGAGAACCCACCTATTCCGCTGAAATGATAAGGCTTTATTTTTTTCACATTTATGGATAAACTCAATGCATCGTCGTTATTATGATCTGGAGAGTAATATTCTAATTTTTCATCTTTTTTAGGGTGGTTTCGTAATCCTATTCTAATATTATCCCCAAAATATTCGTTGTGAGGATCTAAAACTAGAATTCCTGCCCCTTCTGTATCTAAAATACTCCAGAGCATCACTTTAACTAAATTACTTTTCCCCCTACCTGTTGTAGCTGGTATTAAAATGTGATGAGTTAATGATTTAATTAAATCTATATAAACTTTAATTTCCTCTTTAACAGTTGATCCACTTCTAATATTACCTAAATAAATTGAATGTTCAATATTTTTTGGTTTTAGAAACTTTAAGTCCTCCGTTTCAATAGATTTAATGGGGCTGAAGAAACTCGGTAATCTTTTAGGACTTTTAGTGTTATATTCAATTTCTCCATTTTCTTTGTTTTTATTAACATAAAGTAAAGATTTGGCTCTTCCTAGATTATAATTAGTTAATTCCGGCTCCATAAATTCAAGATCAGGATCATATCCTTCTAATTTCATACCTGAAAGTAGTTCATGAGTAGATTGATGAGCTTGACTTTTATATTCAATATCTTTAACTTGAAGAATAGTATAATTTCTTTCATCAGGTTCTGAGGCATTTTCAACAATTAATAGTTCACCCAGTTCTAAATTCTCACCTGTTTTTTCTCTAATAATAATGTCCTTAAGTCCCCCGCCAATAATCTGACCTCTTTCATTCATTTTATCTCTCCAATTTATTGCCCATCTAATTTTTCATGTGTATTTATAATTTTAATAAGAGGATTAACCTGTGTCCACATCCCCATTCTTGAAAGTTCAGAATATAATTTAGTTTTATAACCTTCCATTTCCTCATTTTTAACTCTAGCCCATAAATCTGCATCAATAAGACCATATGGATAACCAGGAACTTTAATATCCTTAGAATTATCAGCAATGCAAGAAATCAATTCTAGTAGGTCTTTATTACTCATACTCTCAAATTGTGGTTGGAATATTTCAAATCTAAATGCAGTATGTGCATGTTTATTTAATTTTACAACCATGATAACCGCTTTATGTTCATGATTGGTTTCTTTACTCCAAGCTACCGGATAATAGCACCATTTATCATATTTAATTTCTGATTCTTCAGCCAATCTTTGAATAGAATCGATAAGAGAAACTTGTGTATCAGTAGTTAACCTGCATGTTTTAGATAAGCCCGTGATAATTACATCTTTTTCCATTGCTTTTCTAAAAACATCTTCAACGTATTTATATTCGTGCTGATGACCAGTTTGTAGCGATCCATCCCTTATTATTATATCTCCAGCTTCTAATTCTAAATCTATAATTTTTTCTGTGATTTTCCATTCGGCAAATCTTCTAGCCATAGAGGCCATTCTTTCCATTCATGCCTGTGTTCCTGCTGCTACTTTTTCCCTTCGAGCAGTAGTTTGAAGATCTCTTTCATGGGGCAAGAAATCACTAAATTTCTCTTTTACTGGTCTAATTTTTGTTTGAAAATTAATATCTCCATCTTTTAAATTGGAAGAGGTATATGAAAGGAATTCCATTCTTTGTGGAATTTCCGATTGTATTGGATATCTTTTATTATTTTTGAATATGCTGAAGTAAACACGGTTCAGCTGCACCGAATAAACAGGAGAAGGAAGTAACTCTTGATTTCCACCATCAACAAATGCAATTTTTCTATCTATTTTTGATGAGTTAATTTCATGGAAATAATTTTTATTTAAAGGACATGATCTATAATCAGAATCATTAAAATAAGGATTTCCTAATTCTCTTCTCTCTAAATCTTCACTCAAAATTTCAGCTATTTCTTTTATACTCTTCATAGTGAAGTCACTCTTATAATAATAATCAATTTTTGATTAATGTTGATTATACTACTTATATTTTATCTTAATTTCATAAAAGATTCATAAATTACAAATAATTTAAAAAAAGAATGATATTAGAAATATAAGTATAGAATGTCCCAAAATTGCTTTTTATCCAAATAAATAAATTTATATTATCTTTAATATAAAAAAAGAATTTAAAGCATAAATTAAGATAAAAAAAGTTAATTAAAGAGTTAATTAACTTTCAATTTTTTTTATTTCTTCCAGCTAAAGAAATAAATATTCCAACAAAACAAAGCACTGTAAATGCTATAAATGCTATCTGTATACTAAATAGAAGCTCATCATATAAATCAGGCACTATAACTACTCTTCCAATAAGTAATGAAAATATCAGTATAGCTAAACCCATACTTAATGTTTGTCCAATAAGCCTCATTGTGCTCACAGTTGCTGATGCTATTCCAATAAATCTTCTCTCAACAGATCCCATAATTGCGTTGGTGTTAGGTGATGAAAATAGTCCGAAACCAGCTCCTAATATCACAAGGCCAAGTATAATGAACCAAATGTCTGTATTGTTATTTATAAAGCTGAAGGTGAATAAACCAAATGTAGTTAATGCCATTCCTATTGTAGCTATTATTCTTGGTTCAATTCTATCAGATAGTTTTCCTGCAACAGGTGCTAAAACAGCCATAACAACAGGTTGAGCTATTAAAATTATCCCTGCGCTTGATGAATCCAATCCTTTTATGTACTGCAAGTAAAGACTTAAAAAGAATACAACAGCAAAAGTTGCCATATAATTAATTAAAGCAGCTAAACTTGAGAAAGCAAAAGTTCTATTTTTAAAGAGTTTCATGTCAAAAACAGGGATTTTAATTTTTAATTCAAACATAACGAATGCAATAAGGCCTATTACGCCAATTATTATCATTATTATTCCAATTAATCCTGGAAGCTCTGAAAATCCAAGCATAAATGACAATAGGGCTATACTGTAAAGAACTGTTCCGGGAAGGTCAAATTTTTCACCCTGGCAGGTTGCCCATTCTCCTTTTAGTTTCCAAAGTGTTAATGCTATAACGAGGATTCCAAAGGGTACAACTAAATAAAAGAGGCTTCTCCAACCTAAAAACTCAGTAAGAATTCCCCCAAGTGCAGGGCCAAGAGATAAACCAACATAAACAGCCCCAATAGTAAATCCTATTGCTTTACCTCTTTCTTGAGGAGGATAAACAGATGTAACAATTGCAAGACCAGTTACAAAAATCATTGCAGATCCAATACCTTGTAAAACCCTGAATAATATTAGAGATTCGGCTGAAAAAGCAATAGCAGACAAAAATGAAGAAACAGTAAAAAGTATCATTCCCCATAAAAAAACCTTTTTCATACCGTAAATATCGGATATTCTTCCAAAAGGAACTGCAAATATGGCTGCAGCTAATAAAAATGAAGTAGGAATCCAGCTTAGTATAATTGCATTTGTTAAAAATTCTGTTCCTATAGCTGGAAGCGCTATATTTATTGCAGATGACATAAAAGGGGTTAAAAACGAAGATATAATTGCTATAATCAATGCAGGCATTTTATAATCACTAGAATTTTCCATATATTTCACCAAAATAAAATTTTAATAAAAATACTAATATTACGATTAAATGATTGAATTTCTCTCAATATTATTTAGTATACTGTATTAAAAATAGTTTATGTTAAATTAAAAAATAATCGTTAAGACTTTTATTTTTCTAAGTCTTTATATTCTTTAAGATTTCCTAGTGCAGGTGCATGTATCACTTTTCCATCATATCTATAACGAGATCCGTGACATGGGCAGTCCCATGTTTTTTCAGCGTTATTCCAGACAACCTGGCATCCTAAATGAACACATACTGAAGATACAGTGTATAATTTACCATTTTCGTCTTTATATGTTGCTACTTTTTTTCCATTTACATTTAAAATTCTTCCCTCACCATTCTTAAGATCTGACGGTTTCATTGATTTGGGACGTGAAAGACGACCAGATAAGAGTTCCTTTGCAACACCAATATTAGTTCCAATAAACTCTTTAGTTGACTCAAGAACTGGTTTGCTTCTGGATGGATCAAAAAATGAAGCCCATTCATTATCTTTTCCTAAAATTAAATCAGAAAGAATCATTGCTGCAACTGTACCATTGGTCATTCCCCATTTCATTAACCCAGTTGCCACATAAATTCCTTTTGATTTAGATTCTGCTTTACCTATATATGGGACTTTATCCATGGTTATATTATCCTGTGTTGACCAGTGATAATCAATGGATTTTACATTGAAATGCTCATGAGCGTGTTTTTCCAATTTTTTATAGAACTCAACTGTATCTTCTTCATGTCCAACTTTATGATTTGCTCCACTTACAATGATTAATTCACCTTTATCTGATGGTGAAGAACGGTAAGTAATTGTAGGTTCTGTACTAACAAACATACCGTCTGGGAATGGCTCATTAGCATAAAAACCAAGTGCATAAGACATACTTGGATACATTTTTGCGAATAGATGACTTGGATCATATATGGGAAAATGAGTGGCTATAATTACATTTTTTGCTTTAATAGAGCCGTTATCAGTGATCACTTCCTTAATATCTCCCTCTTTTACGTCATGTACTCTTGTTCCTTCAAATATATAACTTCCATCTCCAGGAATACTTTCAATTAAATTTAAAAGATATTTTCTTGGGTGAAATTCAGCCTGATTTTCATAGCGAATAGCTCCAGCTATATCAAATGGTAATGGCGATGATTCTGTATAAGAAACAGGTAATCCTGCATTTTCTGCTGCTTTGGTTTCCTTTTTGAGCATATCTCTTTCATCTGGATTTTCACTGTAAATATAACACGGCAAACGCTTAAAATCACAGTCTATGTTCCTTTCTTTTATCATAGATTCTATTTTATCAATGGCCATTTGATTTGCTTGTGCATAGGTTCTTGAACCATCTTTTCCAAAGTGAGATTCAAGGTTAGAATAAATAACATTGTGAGCAGATGTTACTTTAGCAGTTGTGTTTGCAGTTACATCATAAACTACTTTTTCAGCTTCTATTAATGCTACTCTAAGTCCAGCTTCTTTTAAAAAAAGTGCAGATGTAATTCCAACAATTCCTGCCCCTAAAATTGCCACATCAACTGTTAATCCTTCTTTTAATATATTAAAATTAGTTTCAGAAGTATTCTCAAACCAGAATGATTCTAATTTTCCTAAATTTTTTAAATTTTCATTATTATTCATAGAATTCACCTTTATTAATTAGTAATACTAATTAATATATAGTTATTATTATTAAAAAGTTAAGACAAAAATAAATAGTATGATTACTGAGAATGAATTTTTAATTAACTGGCTTTTAAATGTCATTCACATAACTTTAATTTCATTACCCATGATTTTAATATATAAGTCATTTCAGACAGTTGTAAAAAAAATTAAGGTAATACAATAAAATTAAACGATTAAAATCCAATTCTACCTATAATATACGCAATAACTGGGAAAAGAATAAGAT
>JAEYSH010000146.1 GCA_023434825.1 Methanobacteriota archaeon
TCTTTAAGAAGGGCAACCCTTATAGTTCTAAATAGAACGCGGTAAAATTCAAATGGATTTTTATAATCAGAAATATCAAAGTCTAAATTTAATTTGTCTGCATCCAGTTCTTTTTCAGTTGAAACGCCGCCTAAATACTTTGATTTTATATAAAATATTTTTCTACGGCGGTCATCTGGGTCCTGTTTTTGGCCAATTATATCCTGATCAACAAGTGCTTGCAGATGTTCTGAAACAGTTGATTTTGATTTCCCTGTATTTTCTACAATTTTATCAAAACTCATCTCATTTTTCTTTAGTAAAGAAATAATTTCAGCCTTCATCGGGCTTTTTATAATATTTATACCTGTTTCTGTTGAAAAAAATTCCACATTGGACTTTTTTCCTTCTTTTTTTGCAACCACTTTTTAACCTCATACTACTATTAGTTCTCATCCAATATATTTAGTTCGGATATATAAGTACATTCGGGTTGCTCCGAACAGAAAAGTATATATGTTATTGTTCGGATATAACCATACATTCGGATGAAACCAAACAAGTTTATTGGAGGAAATTATTATGACTGCAGAAGCAATGAAAATTAAAGATGGTGTGTACTGGGTAGGAGTTTTAGACTGGGATATAAGGAAATATCACGGTTACACTTTAAATGGAACCAGTTATAATGCTTATATGGTTTTTGGCGACGATAAAGTCGCTTTAATAGATAATTCGTACCCCGGAACGTTTGAAGAATTAAACGCACGTGTAGAAGATGCATTGAAGAAAGAAGGAAGAGAAAAAGTAGATGTAATTGTACAAAACCACGTGGAAAAAGATCACAGCGGACTTTTACCGCAATTACATAAAAAATATCCGGAAGCACCAATTTACTGTACTGAAATCGCGATTGATGGACTTAAAAAGCATTTCCCATCTATTGCTGATGCAGAATTTATAACTGTCGGAACTGGAGAAGCCCTGGACCTTGGTGGAAAAACATTAGCTTTCCTTGAAGCATTCCTACTCCACTGGCCTGACAGCATGTTTACATTATACGCTGAAGAAGGAATATTATTCCCAAATGATGCATTTGGACAGCACTTATGCTTTACACAGCGTTATGACAATGAAATTCCAGACTATGTGTTAATGGACGGAACTAAGAAGTTTTATGCAAACCTCGTAACACCATTATCCAAACTGGTCCTTAAAAAATTCCAGGAAGTCACTGATTTAGGCCTTCTAGAACAGATTAAGATGATTGCACCAGCTCATGGACAGATATGGACAGATCCAATGAAAGTAATAGGAGCTTACAGTGCATGGGCAACTGGAGAATGTGAAGATAAAGTAACTATTATATACGACACTATGCACGGTTCAACTCAAAAAATGGCCCATGCATTTGCAAATGGAGTCATGAGTGAAGGCGTGGATATAAAAATGTACTTCCTCCATGAAGATGAGAGAAGTGAAATTGTTAAAGACATCTTAGATAGTAAAGCGATAGCTCTGGGGGCACCTACAATTTACGATGAGCCTTTCCCAAGTGTAGGTGACCTCATTTACTATCTAAGAGGACTTAAATTCAACAGAACTGGCAGAGAAAGACTTGCTGTAACCTTTGGATCAATGGGAGGTCAGGGTGGAGCTCCAAAAACACTGGCTGAAGATTTAGACGCCTGTGGATTCGATGTAAAAGACCAGTATGAGCTGTATTATGTGCCAGATGCAGATGAATTGGAACAATGTTTCCAGGCAGGTAAAAAATTAGCTCAAGAGGTTAAATCTCTTTAAATTTAATTAATGAAATATTTGGAGGAATTAAATATGGAAATAATAAACGAACACCAAATTGGAATTTGTAAAGGAACAGATTTAGAAAAAGCAGTACAGGCAAACTTCAACGGAGAATGTCAGGAAGTAGGAATGTACCTGGCAATGGCAAGATTAGCCCAAAGAGAAGGAATGCCAGAAGTGGCTGAAGTGCTTAAAACAATTGCATGGGAAGAAGCAGAACATGCATCCCATTTTGCAGAAATGAACGGCGTAATTAAATCTTCACTTAAAGAAAATCTGGAAATGATGCTTGAAGGCGAAACCATGGCTAATAATGAGAAAAAAGCGGCAGCAAAACTGGCCAAAGAGTGTGATATTGATCCCGCACACGATTTCTTTGATGAAAGTTCCAGGGACGAAGGTCGTCACGCAAAAATGTTGCAGGGAATTTTGGAGAGATATTTCTAAGAAATTATTTCAGTTTATCACCTGTGATTAGATAAAAAGACGCCTAAATCAGAATTACCGCCTCTGTATTTTATATTGTCTTTTATCTAAATTTTAATTTATGGGATGCTTAAGAGTGATTGCCTCTGTCTGCATCTCCATTTCCTCCTATATTTAAAATTTTAGGATTTTAGCTTAAGAACAAATCATCCAGGTTTTATATGCTTTCTCCTAATATTTGTTTTTAATTTGCTGTAATTATACTAAGATTCTCTATTCTATGAATAAAAAATATTTATAGCACTAATTAGAATTTAGAGTAATATGGCGGAATATTATCAATTAAAGAAAATAAATAAAACAAGAATTATTCATTTTTTTCAATTACAAAAGAGCAGTATCCGTCGCCCATAGCGTAACATTTTACTTCATCAACTTTTCTTTTATCTTCAAAGTAAGCTGAAAATAGTGCTTTTAAGATTCCGGCATCGAATGCACAGGCTGGTTTTCCAAGATAAGGCAAATGTCTGCATTCGTAACATTCAGAAACATTAATTACCAGCGGTTCAATACTCTGTACTTCCACACCGCCTAAATAATGTGTTTCCCAAAACCTTGCTATATTTCCTAGGAATTTGTTCATATCTGGATCATAAACCCTTTCATAAAGCGCATTACCTACGTTTATGCCGGCTTCGTGAAGTATGGGGTCAATATTGACACCTTGACTTATTAAACCTACTCTTATGGTTTTAAACATTAATCTGAAAAATTCAAATGGATCTCCATCGCTCATAACGTAGCTGGATACATAATCCTCTATTTCGTCCCCTAATCTTTTCTCCTGGGATAAATCGCCTAAATATTCAGAATTAATGAAAAATATTTTTTTCCTTGCATCATTAGGGTCGGGTTTTGAATCAATTATCCCTTCATTTACGAGCTTTTTTAAGTGAACAGATACGGTAGACTTGGCTTTTCCAGATGATTCCACTATCTGGTCAAAACTCAATTCTCCGTTCCTGAGCATTGATAATATTTTAGCTTTTACAGGGCTATCTACAGCTCTAACGCCTTTTGATGTTGCAAAAAGTTCTATTTGACTTTTAGAATTATCATTTTCATGATCTATATTATTCATTAGGATTATTCTCTCCTATTAAAATTTTAAGTGTTTAATATTATTTATTTTAACCTTTAAGTCATTTTTATTTCTTTTTTTACTTGAATATAATCTCGACTGGTTAGCTTAAACTATGATCATCGTAACTTATAAATACTTCTGTTCGTATAAGATAAAACATTCGCATATGAACGAACGTAAAGTATATATACTTCTGTTCGTATAAGATAAAACATTCGTAAGTGAACGAACATTGAAGAAATGGAGGGATATATTTATGAAGTTTTTTGGAAGAAATAATTCTAAAGAAAAAGGAGGAAGTAATATGGCTGCAAATGAAAAATTAGATATGTTTTGTTACCAGTGCTCTCAAACAGCAAAGGGCACAGGTTGTACTGTAAGGGGAGTATGTGGGAAAGAAGCAACAGTCGCAAGGTTACAAGATAACCTTTTATTCGCGATAAAGGGAATATCTGCTTACTTATACCATGCAAGAGAATTAGGATTTACTGACCCTGAAATCGACGGATTTTTAGAAAGAGGATTCTACTCCACATTAACAAATGTAAACCAGGATGCTGGTGAATTTGTTAAACTGGCTACTGAAGCTGGTGAAATGAACATAAAAACAATGAAACTCCTAAAAGACGCACACATAGAAACTTACGGCGAACCAGAACCAACAGAAGTGAGTACCGGAACTAAAAAAGGTCATGCAATCGTTGCTACCGGCCACAGTCTTAAAGCGCTATATGAACTCCTAAAACAAACTGAAGGAACTGGAATTAATGTTTACACACATTCAGAACTTCTCCCTGCACATGGATACCCTGAATTTAAAAAATTCGACCATCTTGTAGGACAGCTTGGAGGCCCATGGTTTGATCAAAGAACAACATTTGCAAAATATCCTGTTGCAGCTCTTGCGACATCAAACTGCGCATTAATCCCAACTGATGCATACAAAGAAAGGATGTTCACATCTGGAGTAGCACAGTTACCTGGAGTACAGCACATTGAAGATTATGACTTCACTCCAGTAATTGAAATGGCAAAATCATTACCAGAACTTGAAGAAGAAGCTGGAGAAAAAGTATTCACAACTGGATTCGGTGCTTCAACTGTTCTTTCACTTGCTCCAAAAATAAAGGAACTTGTAGAAGCTGGAAAAATCAGAAGATTCTTTGTTGTAGGTGGATGTGACTCACCATTACCTAAAACAGGTTACTACAGAGAATTTGTCCAGAATTTACCTGAAGACACAGTTGTATTAACTCTTGCTTGTGGTAAATACAGATTTAATGATCTCGAGCTTGGAGATATTGAAGGAATTCCAAGATTAATAGACTTAGGTCAGTGTAACGACGCTATAGTTGGAATTGATATTGTAGCAGCTTTATCTGAATTATTCGGCCTTCCAATAAACGATCTTCCTCTGACATTCGTTTTAAGCTGGATGGAGCAAAAAGCAGCAGCAATTCTCTGGAGCTTGCTTGCACTCGACATTAAAGGAATTTACCTTGGCCCAATTGTACCTGCATGGGTAAACGATGATATTTTAAATGTTTTAGTTGAAAACTACGATATCAAAGTAATTGGTGACCCAAAAGAAGATATTAAAACAATTTTAGGAGAATAAATTCTCTATTTGAAAACATTTTTATGTTAAAAAGGGTTAAAATAAATTTTCAAACGACACTCATTCTTTTCCTTTTTTAACATTTTTTTATTTTAAAGGTTCTTTTTTTTATAATAGAAAACTATTTTATTTTAAAACAAATATTAATGATTATGCTTAATTTAAATCATTCAAATAAAATGAATCTTGTAATTGCAGGATCTCTGTTTTTTATTGCAGGATCAGTTATTCTAATGGGTATAATTACTGGAGAAATTTTTTATCCAGAATTATATACTTATACAACAGCTAACAGCATGATTAGTGATCTTGGGGCTACTGAACCACCTAATAGTATAATTACACAACCATCAGCAAATATATTCAATTTCAGCATGATAATATCTGGAATTTTGATTCTTTTCGCTACTTATTTCTTATTTAAATATTATAATGATCGAATAGCTTTAGTTTTGATGGGCTTATTGGGATTAGGGGCTTTAGGTGTTGGAATATTTCCAGGAAATATAAATCCTCAACATCCAATATTTGCAATGACTACTTTTATAAGTGGAGGTTTATCTGCTATTTATTCATTCCGGCTGATTAAATCACCACTTAGAGTTATAGCAGTTATTTTTGGGGTAATTTGCTTGTTTTTCTTATTTACTGCTAATATGTTCATGCCAGTTATGGGCGGCGGTGGAGTTGAAAGATGGGTAGCTTATCCTATAATATTGTGGATACTTGGATTTGGAGGATATATGCTTGGATTAAGCTCAAAAGAAGAGGATAATAACTCTGATAGTACCTAATTTAGCTTTTTTCAATTCTTTTTTTCATTTTCTTAGTCTTAAAATAACAAACTATTTATACAATTAGTTCGGATATATCCAAACAAAACTAAAAATTTAATTTATTTTTAGGATATGAGGTATGAATATGAAATATAAATGTGACATTTGCAGCTATATTTACGACAGCGAGGTTGGAGACGAAGAAAATGGGATTAAAGCAGGGACAGATTTTAATAACTTACCTGAAGGATGGGTATGCCCAATATGCGGTATTGAAAAAGAAATGTTCTATTCTATTGATGATGCAAGGGGCGCTCCTGAAGGGGAAGGCCCAATGGCTCTAATGATATTAGCATTAACTTATGGTTTATGGAATATTTCAGGCAGAGGATCATATTCTGTGACCCGTGAAATAGGGCGAGCATTCATTAACGAAATTAAAAGTTCAGGGGCTGAATTAACTGATGATAAGGATGCACTTGAAAAAATAAAGGATTATTTCATAAAGAACAAGTTTGCACGAGATATGGAATATGAAATTAAAGGAGAAGAAGTAGAGCTTGAAATAAAAAATTGTAGATTCTTTGGATTATGCAAGCGATTAGAAAACCAGGGAGTTTTAATAACAACCTGTCCTTATACCAATACTGCTGCAATGGCCTTAGAAGAAACTACAGGATATAGATATAGAATAACTAAAGAACAGAAAGATTATGGCCATAAAATTCAGTTAAATAGGGTTTCAAAGGTCAAATCATAAATCAGGTTTACAGGGCATTGTCCTGTATAATTATTTCCACCCTCCGGAGGATGCTATGAGTCCTCCCATACTTTTACCAAAATTTAGTCTTTGAATATATTAAAAAATAGATTTAAAAAGGATAATTATCCTTCTTTATTTAATTCTTTTAATTTTTCACATGCATCTTCAGCAGCAAGAATTATAGGATCTATAACCATAGAAACTGGAGGAGCATAAGAAAACTCCATTAAAGCTAATTCCGAGCATGTAATTCCTTTTGCTATTACCAGTGACATTGTATCAACTCTTTCGGCCACTCTTTCTTCAGCAATTATCTGACAACCTATAATTTTACCTTTAAGGGTGCATGTAATTTTTACATCAATTCTTTTAGCTCCAGGATAATAACGAGCTTTAGTGAGTGCCCTTTTCTTTCCAGAAATCACTTCAATACCGTTTTGAAGTGCAAAAGTTCTTGTAACTCCTACTGAACCAAATTCAAGGTTTCCAATCTTTGAAACCATGGAATTTAAAACGGGATTAAAGTGGGTTTCAATTCCAACTATGTTTTTGGCAGCGATTTTTCCCTGTCTTACTGCAGATGTTCCAAGTGGTGATTGGGTATTATGGCCAGTTATGGCATCAATTACTTCTACACAGTCTCCAACAGCATATATATTGGGTATGGTGGTCTGCATCTTCTCATTTACAATTATAGCCCATCTTCCAATTTCACAGCCTGCCATTTTGGCTAATTTGATTTGAGGCCTTACTCCAGTAGCCATTATCACCATATCTGCATCAATGGTTTCATCTCCAAAAATGGCACCTTCAACATGTTCTTCACCCAATATTTTTTCAATTGGTTTTCCAAGAAGAACTCTAATGTCTTGTTTTTCCAAATACTTTTGAACAAGCTCTGCCATGTCAGGATCAAGATTTCTTGGAACTATTTGAGATAACATTTCAGTTACAGTAACTTCAAGACCAATTTTCTTAAGCCCATAAGCGGTTTCAAGGCCTATTAACCCTGCCCCTACAACAACAGCATTTTTACTTTTTTCGGCGTATTCTTTGATTTTAAAACCGTCATCAATGGTTCTAATTTTGAAAACACCTTCCAAATCACTTCCCTTTACTGGAGGGATAAACGAGGTTGCACCAGTAGCCATTATAAGATAATCATAAAACAATTCATTTCCAGAAGACTCAGTATCTTTTAATTTCCTGTATTTTACTGTATTCTGCTTACTATCAATTTCAAAGACTTTAGCTTCTGTTATGATTTCTATATCTCGTTCCAGATAATCTTCAGGCTGATGCATAATTATATCATCAAAACATTCCACTTCTCCACATAGAACATAAGGTATTGCACATGGAGAATAAGCAACGTGCTTATCCATGGTTATTATAGTTATTTTGGCGTTTTTATCGTATTTTCTCATGTTGGAAGCAGCGGTTAGCCCTCCGGCTCCACCACCTATTACAACTATATTCATATTATTTTTTTCTCCTTTGAGGGTAACTACATAAAGATTCTAATTTTATTATTTTTATATAAATTTCTTTGTATTGATTTAATTTTTCACTCTTGATCAATTTTATATATTACTTTTAACTCCATTAAATATATCGATGTATTTGGATATATGGAATTATATTAATATTAAAGGTGTATAAAATGGAAAATAAAGAAATTAAAAAAGCTGTAAAAGATAGATATTCTAAAATAGCCACCAAAGAAGAATCTATTTGTTCATGCTGTTCTTGTGGCCCTGATTTAGTGATTGAACAGGCTAAATCTGCGGGTTATTCAGTGGATGATCTTAAAAGTATACCTGAAGAGGCAGTATTTGGGCTTGGATGCGGAAATCCCACAGCTCTTGCAGAATTAAAAGAAGGAGAAATTGTCCTTGACCTTGGATCTGGTGGAGGAATAGATGTTTTTCTTGCTGCAAATAAAGTAGGTGAATCTGGAAAAGTCATTGGAGTAGATATGACCGATGAAATGGTTGAAACATCTACAAAAAACGCTAAAGAGGGTGACTATCAAAATGTAGAGTTCAAATTAGGGGAAATAGAAAATTTACCAATTGAAGATGGCTCTATTGATGTTATAATAAGTAATTGCGTTATCAATCTTACTCCAGACAAATTAATTGCTTATAAAGAAGCTTTCCGGGTTTTAAAGCCAGGCGGTCGAATATTAGTATCTGATCTGGTGACTGAAGGAGAAGTTCCTGAGGAAATTAAACGTAGTTTCCAGGCCTGGTCAGAATGTATTGCGGGAGCAATGGAAAAACAGGATTATTTAAATACGATAAAAGAAGCAGGATTCAGTGATGTTGAGATTGTTGAACAGCATTATTTTACTGAAACAAATATGGATGAGCGCCTTGTTGGCAAAATTACAAGTATTCAGGTTAAAGCTATCAAATAAGCGTAAATTAATTAAACTGGTATAAAATGGAAAAAGAAGAATAAGTGTTGCTAATGGTGATTATGTGAAAACATGTGAAATTACAGGTGAAGGAAAACCTTGCGATGACCAGATTAATAAATTAAAAGAAATAATAGCTAAAATCCCAGATGATGAAAAATTACAGGATAAATCTGATAAGTTTAAAGCAATTTCAGATCCAACAAGGCTTAAAATACTGTATTTACTTCAAGACGGTGAACTATGCGCATGTGAAATAAATGTTGCACTTGAAAAGCCTCAATCAACAATATCTCATCATTTAAATGTGCTTAAAAATGCAGGATTTATAAAAGGACGAAAAGAAGGAATTTGGATTCATTATAAACTTATTAATCCAGAAATCGTTGATTTGATTGAAAATTTTTAAGGATTTAAAATGGCAAAGGAAAAAATAGCAATTTCACCATGTGCTGGAATGAGCCCGTATGGATTAGTGGCAAGGGCCGCATGTCCAGATACTGTTAATGAAAATGAAGATGTTATATCTATTTGTATAACTGCAACATCTGCAGAGAGTGGAGGATCTAAAAATTTAATTAAAAAGTATCCAATTGCTGTAAATGGCTGTGAAAATGCATGTGTTGGTAAAATACTCCAGCAAAAAGGTGTTAAAACTGCTAAAAATTTAGATATAATGAAGTTATTGAACGAAGAAGACTTAAAGCCGTCTGATGTAGAAAGACTCAGTGAAAAAGATGAAGAATGTGTTGCAACAGTTAAAAAGAACCTTAAAGAACTATTAGAATAATTAAGTGATTATATGCCATATAATTCCAAAAAAAGTGTTTTATTTATTTGTAAAAATAACTCTGGTAGATCTCAAATGGCTGAAGGAATTTTAAAAAGTGTTTATGGAGATAAATACAACGTTTATAGTGCTGGGAGTGATCCTAAAGGAGTAAATCCCTTAACTATAAAAATTATGGCCGAAATTGGCATTGATATTTCTAATCAATCGTCTACTGATGTTAAAGAGTATCAGAATAGGGAATTTGATTATGTAGTGACTCTTTGTGAGGAAGGGATTTGTCCAGTCTTTTTAAATGGCAAAAAATATATCAACTATGAATTTAAAGATCCAGCTACTTATTACGAGGATATGGAAAAAATAGATGTTTTCAGGATTATAAGAGATGAAATTAAAGATTGGATTAAAAATTCGCTTATTAACGACATTAATAAATAATTTGGAGCTTAAAATATGTTAAAAGTTGTAATTGTAGCAGATGGTCCTTATGGGGAACGTGCTTATGAATATATAAGCAAAGAATTTGATACGGAGTTTATAGAACTTGAACAGCCAACATCAATGTTTGCAGATGAAATAGATATCCCAGATAGTGCTTTAAAGCAATTGAAAAGTGCGGATTTATTAATTACTTATACTTTACATCCTGATCTCACTCTTGATTTAGTTGAAATGATTCATAATGATGTAGAATGGATTATAGTAGCTGCATGGAGAGGTGAAGGCTTTAAGAATCAAGTTGAAAGGTTTGGAAATGTTACCTGCCCTGAAAACATGTGTGATCTGGAGGAAAACGGTAATCCTGTTTTCGATGAATTTGTATCTAAATTTGGAAGGCCAATTGTGAAAATAAATTGCCAAGGAGATAAAATAGTTGATATTGAGGTGGTGAGATCTTCTCCCTGCGGGGCGACGTATTTTGTAGCAGAAGATATGATTGGAAAAGATATAGAAGATTTACCTGTTAAAGCAGGGCTTAGAATACAACATTATCCTTGCAGAGCTCCTAAAATGAGATTATTTGCAGATGATGAATGTAAAAAGGATATGGCCTCTAATTTTCATAAAGAAGCTTTTGAAAACGCTTTGAAAAAGTGTGATATTGATAAAAATTAATTTTTTATATTTTTCATAAATTTCTTATTTTTTCTGTATAATTTACATTCATCATTATTTTTTATGAACAATTATTTATTCTATAAATGAATATATGTAAGATCATGAAAGAGTCAGCACCAAAAACACTGACTTTAATACTAACGGAAGGGCCGTATCGTTCTCAATATGCGGATATGGCATATGAAATAGCAAAAAGCGCTTTAAACAAGAAATATAAGGTAAATATATTTTTATACATGGATGCAACCCATATTCCAAGAAAAGGACAAAATCCACATTCATTTCCAAATGTATTGGAAAAAATGAGGAAATTAGTAAAACGAGGCGCAGATATAAGGGCTTGTGTAAGGTGCGCTACAGCAAGGGGATATGCTTGTGATGCTAAATTTCCATATATTAAAGGGATCAAAATTACCAGCGTTTATGATATTCCAGATTGGATTAAAGAGAGCGATAAAGTCATAAGCTTATAAAAGAAGCTGATAGAAATGAATTCAGTTTTGATAATAATTGATAGGGCTCCTTACGGCTTTGAAAATGCATTTAGCGGATTTTTTGTAGAAATTGCGTGCTTAAACAGGCAATTAAGCTCAGACGTCATTTTGGTAGAAGATGGAGTCTACGCTGCTTTAGATAATCAGGATTCAGATGGCCTTAAATTCCCTGGAGTCGGTGAATTAACTTATCTAATTTTCCCTGAAGGTAATATATTTGTTCATGAGGATTCTATTAATCAAAGAGGGATAAGTGAATCTGATTTAATGGAAACAATTGATATTATTAATGATGAAGGAGTTTACGAGTTAATTAAATCTAAAGAAGTTATAATAAGGATTTAATAAGATTAGGGGGGATTAATATGGACATGGAAGAACTGGAATTCGAACTTTTTGAAGATGGAGTTCTTGTAAAAAAAGTTACTATTAAAAATATTAAGCCATGTATAATCTCTGAAGGTCAAATAAGTGTTTTAATGCAACTTGACAATGAATTACACCACGTTTTACCCACAATGATATTAAAATTCCCTCCAGGGAAAGTAAATTATATTGAAAAAAAGAATGTTCTTACTTTATCACTTTACGAAAGGCTGATAACCATTTATCCATCTGGAAAAGTCAGCATGAACAAAACCAATACTAAAGAAGAATCAGTTGAAATAATGAAAGAATTAGCAGGTTCTTTAAATGAAGCTCATTTTGAATCATTAAATAAAAAAACCGTTGATTATGAAGCACTAAGAGAAAAATTATCAAAAATTGGCCCTCTTACAATATATGAATGTCTTCCCCAGACTGATTGCGAAGAATGCGGAGAGTCAACCTGCATGGCATTTGCCATGAAATTACTCTCTGGAGACTCTAAACTCAGTGAATGCATGCTTTTACATGAAATGGGATATTTAAATAATGTAAAATGTCTTAAATCAAAGCTTGGAATCCAAATTATGGAAACTCTTGGATGGAATGGTTGATAATTCAAGTAACTTGTGATAACGATGCAAATAGGAATTATACTTACTAAAACTCCTGCAGAAGTTGGATTTGGCACATTTTTAAGATTCACATCAATATATTTGGGTAAAGAGGATCTTTCAATCTATCTTATAGGTAACGGAGTTTTTAATGCAAGAAAAGGACATTTAAAAGAGAATCAAATTAAAAAAATAATTAAAAATTCTAATATTTATGCCTATTTAGATGATTTAAAAGCAAGAGGAATTGCTGAAGATAGTTTAATTGAAGGAATAAATATTTTTGAGAGCTATGATGAACTTGTGGTTGATATAATGGAAAATAAGGATCAGGTTTTGAGTTTTTAGGGGATCAGATGGTAAAGAGGAAAAAAAGCAGAGAATCTAAGATTAAAGTTGGTATTAAATGCCAGTGTCAGGATAGAGCAGTTAAACGTCCCGAACCTTTGATAAGGCATACAACATGTAAAAAATGTGGAAAAAGATTTAAAACAAATAAAAAAGAAGATTATTGCTTTAATTGCCAGAGATAATCTTCAATTTTTAAAATAATGCCGATGTTAAACCACTTGTTATGCTGACTACAACAAGAATCAATGATATTATTGAGACACTATTAGTAATTTTATTTGCTAATTCGCTTGATGTAATGTAATTTAATAGTTCTTCTAACATTAAGCCGCCGTCAAGAGGTTTTAGGGGCAATAAATTGAATGTTCCTATTCCAAAGTTTAATATGAATATCCACTGCAATAATGTGGCAAAATAAACCAGAAACCATGGCAATATGTTTCCATATGTATTAGAAACGTCTTGATTAATTGCAGGGGTTTCTTGAGTTACTATCCCTATATATGCTGCTGATGAATTACGTGGATTAGACGCCGTTTTAATTGTGAAAGTCCCCTGATTAGTGACAATTGTCACAGTATCGCCTGGTTTTGTTGTATTTAGCGAATTAACAAAATTCGTTCGGTCTTTTATTTCCATGCCGTTAATATTGTTTATTATCATTCCTTCTTTTAAAACACCATTGGCGGGACTATCGGGCATAACGGATGTAATTTGCATTCCTTCAGAGTGGAATGAAGGTGTAATAAAGAATGCTGATATTGCTAATGCTGCAACAAGGGCAATCGCTGCAAGACTAATGTTAGCTATGGAACCTGCAGCATAAATACGAAGTTTTGAAACTCTTTTAGCTTTTTTAACCTGTTCTTCATCTGGCTCTACAAATGCGCCAGGTAAAATTGCCAGTAATAGTAATCCTATAGATTTAATTTTTATACCCTCAGCCCTTGCAAGAATACCGTGGGCAAATTCATGAACTACAATAACAGTTACAAGTGCAATTAAACCGTAACTTAGGGGTATATTTATACCTCCAGGAATGTTAAGTCCAGGAATTGCAATGCTGACTCCAGATGCTTGTGCAACAACTGGAGGGGCAGTTAAGGTTGTATACAGTGAACTTGCAAGATAATAGAAAATAAATAGCATAAAGAAAACCGCTACAGGTATTCCAATGTTCATAAACATTTTCCAGAATCTAGGACTTTTCTGAGCAATTGAATCAATTAAACCTCTAAGTCGCTGTGTTCTACGCATTAAAAGAGGCCCATTAATGTCTATTTTTAACTTATCTTTAAATATGAATGCTAAAACCCATATAACAATAAATGCTATAGCATAAAACGCTAAAACTTCGTAATTGTTCAAATAATCACCTTGAATAATATACAAATAAATAAATTATATTATAAAAACTTAATTATGTTTTTAATATCTTATACTTTTAATGAATCGTACGTTAAAACGTTACATTCTTCGCCTTCACCAATTCCTTCCAGATTTTCTTCGATTATTATATAAGCATCAGATTCCACCATTGATCTAATTATGCCCGATCCTTTAATTTTCAATGGATTAACAGAATTTCCATCTATTTTAGCTCGGATGTAATCTGTTCTTCCAAGTGAGGATGCTATCTTCTTTGAGGCCACTTTTTTTACTATTTGTGGTACTCTATAAATATTCTGCATTTTAAGGAGGTATTCACGTACAAAAACATCGAACTGAACCATTGAAGCGACTGGATAGCCTGAAAGCATAAATACTGGCTTTTTATCTATTACTCCAAATCCAAAGGGTTTACCTGGTCTTAAAGATATGCCGTGAATTAAAACATCTCCTAATTTATCAACCACGTCTACAACAACGTCTCCTTTACTTATTGCAGTACCTCCAGTTGTAATAACAGCATCACATGACTTAATGAATTCTTTTATCTGATTTTCTACTAATTCTGCATCGTCTCTACAATGGGTTAATTCAGGAACAGCAAGGGTACTTTCTACTAGTGCTTTTAAAGTGAAATGATTTGAATTTACTATTTCTGCATCTTTAAGTTCTTTACCAGACATTACAAGTTCATTTCCAGTTGTAATAATCCCAATTTTGGGTTTTTTAAACATTTCTATCTGTTCGTGACCGGCTGACGTAATTATACCAATATCCTGGGGTCTTAGCAGCTTTGGAGATTTTAATAGTAAATCTCCTTTTTTAAAGTCTTCTGCAGCTGGAGATACATTTTCACCAGGTGTAATGCTTGTTAAAACTTCTAAATCATCGCTTTGTTCATAAGTATACTCTTCCATCACTACCCCATTTGCACCATTTGGAATAGGAGCTCCAGTAGCGATCTTAACAGCTTCTCCGTCTTTTAAAGTAACATTTGATTTTTTTCCCGCACCTATTCTATCTATAATTTTTAAATTTGCCGGATTCGATTCTGAAAAGCCAAATGTATTTTCAGCTTTTACTGCGTATCCATCCATTGCTGATCGGTCAAATGAGGGAGAGTCAAAAAGTGCATTAACATTTACACCAAGCACTCGGTTATAGGCATCTTCGAGATAAATTTTTTCGGTTGATTTCTCTACTTCAACATTATTTATAATATTTAAAGCATCTTCAAGGGGCATTAATTCAAATAAAAACATTTTAGTCTACTTCCATGATAAATAGGATAGTTCAGTTAATTTACTATTTTTAATATGTAAACTTAATTAAATAATTCACTATGAAATATGTTATTTGTTTTAATGATATTTTTTGTCTCTCTTAAAAATCTGTTTATATTGTAATTTCATGTTTTTTTTAAGATAACGGGTTTAAAATTATTTTTATTAGTATTGCCATTTGATAACAAAATTTATTTTATAATAATCCAAACCATAAGAAATTCAATAAAAAATGATCATATAATTAATAGATTTTTGAAAATAATTAAAAAAATAGTTTGAATTTGAAAGGCTTACATTTAAAATTTAAATAATAGAAATAGTAATAAAAATCAGGACTAAAATGGAAATTAAGAGATTTTTCACCATTTTTATTAAAAACATTTATAATTGTCTAATAAGTTATATATGCATGAATTTCAACGTATTCTTAGATTTAGGGTCTATTCGCCCGCTTTTGATTAAGTAGGAGAAGCAAGATATATCAAAACTAATTTGACTTTATAATTTCAAAGTATAATGCTCTGTATTAGTGTCAATTTTTTAAAATAGAGTTTAATTAGGGCTAATTTACTAAAAATAAAAACTAAATGTGCTCCACTTAATAGTGACAATTAAATAAGCTATAAAACGACCTTATTTCTTAAAAATAGCTCTATAGACGCTTTTTTTGAATATAAAATCAAAACATTTATAAGGCATGTTGCTTTATTATAGTGTTGTCTAAAGGCGTTATTAGTAGGTGTATTAATACTTTAGACTCGGAGGCGGTACATTTAAGCGACGAAAAACGTATACATTGCTCCTAGCTATAGGCATGGCAATGTTCATTTTTCCCTCATCGATTGGGGCAGCTGACCAAAGTGCAAGCGATAATAGTGCAAAAATTGGTATAAACGATAATAATGCTGTTACAGTAAATGCAGCATCGAAATCAAAAAAGTTTAAAGCAAAAAAAGTCAGTAAAGCCAAAAAGACTTACAAGAAAACTACTTACAAATATAAAAAAGTTAAAGCTTCATCCAATTATTCAAAAACATCTTACAAATCAAGTAGTGCAAGATTTACCAGTGATTCAACAATTGATTCAATAATGAGATCTGGAGCCAAATACGGTTACAAGCGTGGTGTAAGCTCTTCATCTGCAATGCAAAGTGTAGGTGCTGGTGATTGCTGGGCTATGAGTGAATATTTAAATAATCAGTTTAAAGCATCAGGATACAATTCAAGAGTTATACAGTATAAAACCAGTTATTCAAGTAAGCACAGATCAGTACAGATTAATCAAAACGGAAAATGGATAACTGTTCCTTATAGATCTTATGGATACAACCGTATGTTTGTATAATGAGATAGGGAATTATTCAAAAAGATGAATGAGCAATTTGCTATATTTTCATCTTATTTAAAAAAATATCTAATTTTATTTAAAATATTTAATGAATTATCACACTTTTTGTTTTTAATTCTGTTTAAATTATTAATGAAAAATTTCTTATTAAACAAACATAGATTATAATAGTTAAATTGAAAATCTATGTGAATTATCAATTCAATATAACAGCTTTATTAGATTGTTAACTATTGGAGGTTATTTCATTGTTTGAAGAAGAATTAAAGACTTATAAAATTTTTATAAGTTATATAGATAAAGATAATGAAGAATATGATACTTTCATTCAAAAACTTTCTTCTGCACATGATTTTGAATATGAAAATTCAGGAATATTAGGAAACTTAAGTGATGATGAGCTTAAAAAACAGATAGGATCTGCAGGTGTTGTAATTATTTTATCAGGCCTTTATAATGATTATAAATCTATTGTAGGAAAACAAATAGGTATTGCAAGAGATTTAGGTAAATCAATCATCGTTATTCGCCCATATGGTGTAGAAAATGTCCCATTAAGTCTTGAAGAAATTGCTCAAGACATTATAGGTTGGAATGCACCTTGTATAGTTGGTTCTATTGAAGAAAATTATCAAGAATAATTTTTAAAAATAATTTAAAAATTCGTTATACACTTGCAATTTATGTCATTTGATTACTATATTTACTACCAACCGTGTAGTGTTTTATTTGGTTTGTTTAAATATACACTTGCAACTTATGTCAAAAATAACAAAAAAGTATTACAAAGGGGGGTAACATCCCTGTGTGGTGGAGGCACTGGGCAGGGATGCAAGTAATATTATATTTTAAATAGTTAATAATATTTTCTATTTTAATGTGTTTAGATAAATTTGAAAAATTAATTTTTGTTTTTAAAAGGTTGATTAGAATCTACAACTGCTTTGCCCACGTTTTTTGAGGTACTGTTGATGATAATCTTCAGCAAGATAGAATTTATAATCTGATGCTGGGACTATTTCAGTTACAATGTCTCTATTATAGATTCCAAATTCTTGTAATTTCTCTTTTGAATTTATAGCTGCTTTTTGTTGTTCTTCATCATAATAAAAGATAATTGATCGATATTGCTCTCCTATGTCTGGCCCCTGACGATTTAAAGTTGTGGGATCATGAACATTCCAGAAAACATTAAGCAGTTCATCATAAGAAATAACTGAAGGGTCATAGGTGACTTCAACGGTTTCTGCATGCCCTGTTTGTCCGGAACATACATCTTGATAGTTTGGATTTTGAGTATGTCCTCCCATATATCCTACTGCAGTGGATATTACTCCTCCTGTAGTTCTAAAAGTTTCTTCTACTCCCCAGAAGCATCCTGCACCAAATGAAGCCTTTCTATATTTTTTTTCATCTGCCATTTTTATCACACCTATAGAATAACTTGGAAAAAATGAATTTTAAATTTAATAAAATTCTTTCAGTTTCTTATTATTAATAATTTATGTATTAACAAAATAGGTTATTTGACGCCAATTTTCTTAATTATCTTACTTAAATGGATTTTAATATATAAAAATCAACTAAAGTTTAATTATCATAATAAAATTTTTATGTTTTAAAAACAATCATAAATGGATGATAACTATAAGCTCCTTAACCAAATATTTTGGTAAAATACATGCTTTAGATAATTTAAATCTTGAAATTAAAAAAGGAGAACTTTTAGGGTTAATAGGTCCGAACGGAGCAGGAAAAACCACAGCAATAAGAATTATATGTGGTATATTAAAACCTGACCATGGAGATGTAGTTGTCGGGGGTTATAGCGTTTTAAAGGATCCAATTAAAGTTAAATCGATGATAGGTTACCTTCCAGAAGAACCAAACCTTTATGAAAGATTTAAAGCGCGTGATCTTTTAAAATATTTTGGAGAACTTTATGGAGTTCCTAAAGATATTCTTGATGATAGGGTTATTGAACTTTTAGAGCTTGTAGGAATGGAAAAACGTGCAGAACATAGGATAAACACTTTTTCTAAAGGGCTACGCCAGAGAGTTGGTATTGCAAGGGCGTTGATTCATGACCCAGAGATTATTATTTTTGATGAACCAACAATGGGGCTTGATCCAGCAACTTCTATTTCTATTAGAAACTTTATTGAAGGTCTTAAAGGAGAAAAGACCATAATTTTATGTACTCATTATATGGATGAAGCTGATGCATTATGTGATCGAGTCGCAATATTAAATGGGGGCAAAATAAGGGATATGGGAACTCCGGACTATCTTAAAGAGAAAATACATGGTCAAACTATCCTTCAAATCAAGATCAAGAGTCCTAATGTGGATAGTGAAAGTATCAGTTCATTTAATTCTGTAGAAAATGTTACCTTAAAAGGAAATGAGATTCTTATTTCTTTAAATTCTAAGGATGAAATTTCAGATATAGTAAATCTTATTGGGCATAATTTAGTGTCTGTAAATACTAAAGAGCCGACTTTAGAGGATGTATTTATTTACACCGTAAAATAATTTAGAGGATTTCATGAAATTTTTTACCATAACTAAATGGGAATTTAAAAGTTCAATTAAAAGTAGAAAGTTTGTTGCACTATTTTTTATGCAAATTTTAATTTTAGTTTTAATGCTAGTTTTCTTTAACTTTTTTAATGCTAATATTGCTTCAGAAGATGGTGTTACACTTTCTCCTTCACTCAGTGG
The DNA here is from genome assembly GCA_023434825.1 of Methanobacteriota archaeon. Classification (GTDB taxonomy): domain Archaea; phylum Methanobacteriota; class Methanobacteria; order Methanobacteriales; family Methanobacteriaceae; genus Methanobacterium_D. The sequence goes on from JAEYSH010000146.1 coordinate 19,416, forward strand.
CTTTGCTGCTGTTGATGTATCAGATAAGAGCGGTGTTTTTCAAAAGAATTTAAATAGTGAAATTCTTAAAGTAAATACTTTGAGTTCAAATGAATCAATTAATCAAATAAATAAGGATAGAGCTACGGCAGTGCTAATTGTTCCTGATGACTTCATAACGAATATTGATGAATTTAAAACGAGTAAACTGGATCTTTTCGTTAATATGGAAGATCCAAAACAAAGCGTGGCTATTGATGAAGTTAATTCAACTGTAAAAGATATTTCAGCTACAATCTCTAATGAATGGATAAATAAGTTAGTACCGCAAAACACATCTACAAATGTGGAAGTGACAGAGGAAAAGACTGGCGAATCTCTCCCTATAAAACTGATTAATAAAATGATGATAGTAATTCTTCTTTTCCTGCCTCTATTCCTCTTTGGAAACATGGTTGTTGATAGTATTGTAGGTGAAAAAGAAAGAAAGACAGGAGAAATTTTAGTAGCAATGCCTGTAAGCCACACAGATATTATCATTGGGAAAAACATGGCAGTTGTAGTGACCATTGCACTGCAAATTGCAATTTGGATAATAATCCTTTTAATTGCGGGATTTGAAATTAATAATGTTTTACTGGTTTATATGGTAATCATATTGACTGCTATCCCTATTGTAGGTATAACAAGCGTTATAGCAGCTTATTCAAAAAACTATAAAGAAGCAGGAATTGGATTAAGTTTTATCTACATTGCTATTGTAGGGTATTTAGTTATACCGGCTCTTGCATATATTTCAAGACAGCTACCCGGATCAAACATATCGCCCATGACTCTGGTAATCCGTCTTTTTTCAGGTGAAACTATATCAATATCTGAACTGGTTATTCCTCTTGTTTCAATTATAGTATTAAGTGTTATAACTTTCTGGTTAACAATTAAACTCTTTAAAAGAGATGAAATAATGTTTGGGCCTCGTCCAGGAATAATAAGATTCACTCTTAATATTTTATTTAAAAAAAAAATAAAACAAATTAAATAAAAAAGATAATTCAAAAAAAAATTTAAATGATTATTAAGCCATTTACCAGTGCTTAAAATTAATGAATTAAAAAATGTTTAAATTTGAAGGGCCACAAGTTATAGGAGATAAAATGAAAGTACTTTCCCTTGCAAAAAAAGAAGCCAGAGATATATTAACCAACAGAATTTATCTGCTGGTAGTATTTGTGCAGGTATTTATTATTCTTGGAGCATTTGGATTAGGGCTTGCAAGTTCTGTAATATCTGATCCGGCGCTTCTTGATAAGTTTGGAGCTACTTCATCACTTAAAATTGGGATTTCAGAGGATTTAAAAAATTCTACTCTTGCAAATGATTTGAAAGATCAAAATCTAAATCTTGTATATTTTAAAGACATGAATAAAGCCAACGCACTTTTAGGAAAGCAGTTAGTGGCAGTAATTAGTCTATCAAATGATAATATAACATATCAATCAGACACGTCTAACGTATTTTATCCTATAGTCTCGCAAAAGATAAATAAAGCGTTAGATAATTTTAAATTAGAAAAGAAGCTCCAATCTGCCGGTATAAATGAATCAATGATTAACACCATAAAAAATCCTCTAATTATAAATCAAATAAAGGTAAATGGAGAAAATATTGTAGATTTAGCGTTAAATAACGCTTATTTTGTTGAAATAATGTATGGATTTATAGTGCCTTTTGTTGTTTTACTTCCATTTTTCCTTGCAAGTAACATTGTAACTGATAGTGTAGTGGGTGAGCGTGAAAGAAAAACATTTGAAATGCTTCTTATGACGCCTCTTTCAAGTTCTATGGTTATAATCGGTAAAATATTGCCAATACTTTCATTTTCAATAATCCAAAGCGTTGCATGGATGATCCTGCTTAATCTCCTCGGCGTACCCATTTATAACGCGATTATTTTATTTTTAGTGCTTCTATTTGTGGGAATTGGCTTTATTGGAGTTGGAATATTGATATCCATGTTTGTTGATAGTACTAAAGAAGCTAATTCAGCTATAACGCTTGTATTGATGTTTGTGACTTTGATACTGTTCATGCCTCTCTTTATTAAAGTTCCCTTCTTAGAAAATGTTTTAGACTTTATACCCACGGTTTTAATGGTTAAAATGTCTTCAACACCAACATTACCGTATGAAATGTTGATATTTTTAGTTCCAACAATTTTAATCTCAACATTGATATTTGGGCTTGCTGTTACTTATTTCAGGCATGAAAGGGCAATCCGTCTTTAATTTCACTAATTAAAAAAGGTGATTTAATGAATGATGATCTTCGTCTACTTCGTGAAGAGAGGTTAAAAGTGGAAAATAAGATTAATAATAGAATAAAAAAGATATCAGAAATGGTAAACAGCTATTCTGAGGAAGGAGACGCAATAGAAATAATTGCAAACCATCAATATAAGTTACAGGTAGTTGAAGGCGATATTTTAATCATTAAAGATACAGGATCAGTATTTTTTAAAGATTTAAGACTTTCAACTGATTACCAGATGATTAAACTGGTATTGGAACGTCAGGAAGAAATTTTAAGTAAATTTATAGAATTTAATCAACGTATGGTTAGAATGGGTTCTAAACTTGGTGAAAGATATATTAAAGATTAATTTTGTCAGGTCCAAGAATATAGATTCCATGACAGGAAAAATCCGCTGCTTTTACCTTTTAAATCTGTAGTTAAATTGAGTAAAAGAGCTTTATCAAATAAATTTCCAGGTACTCTAACTATCATTTTATTATCTTCTTTTTGAAC
>JAEYSH010000147.1 GCA_023434825.1 Methanobacteriota archaeon
GGACTTTATCAAGAACATATTGAATCAATTGATGATGAAGAAGTGGTTGGAGTTTTAAAACATATCCTTGACGAAGAAAAGAGACATCGAAAAGAATTTAGAATGCGGCTTGAAAAATTAGAGGGCCTTTAAATTTATTTTATTGGGGAATTTAATGAAAAGTTTAAAGTCAACTATAGGATTTGTTGGAAAAGAAGGAGTAATGCTTAAAGACCATTCAAATTTCAAAAAAGGAGATGTTGTAATAGTTATATCCGCAGAAAGCTTTGATGAATTTCTGAAAGAATTAAAAAATATCAAAGAAGATTTAGATGATAGTAAAAAATGGATTGATGAAATTAAGCAATAACTGACTAATAAAACTATTTCTAAATTAAAATTAAAATTAAATGAAACTAAATATTAATCCTTATTACTCGTTTAGGAGTAGCAATCATATTTATTTTTTTATCATGCCCTTCAGTAGGGACATTATCAATAATCTGAGTTTCATGAACAGTCGTTACTATTGGTGTCTTATTATCTATAACATTTTGATTTAACAAATGATTTATCTCCACGTCTCCATAACCTTTACCCTTACCAAGACGATTGCCCTCTAAATCGACTGCAACAGAACCTTCAATAACCATGTCAATTTTTGGAAATTTATCAACACTAAGTCCATATTTAAAAGCTCCTTTAATAGTAGAAGCTTCTTTTTCATTAATATCATTATTTAAAGGATCTATTTTAAGATATCCATATTTTAATTTTGGTGATGCCATTATCACTATCTTTTTATCCTTTAAAGCATATTCACGTATTTTTATTTGAGCTGAATCTGGAGAAACAAAAATTATTTTAGAATTTATCCATTCCTCAGTATTCCTAAGCATTTTTGCTGCAAAATCTGCTCCCCTGAAATTTGGTATTCTTCCATAAGGTGATTTTGGAGGTATAAATAATTTTTGTTTTTCTATATTATCCCAAATTAATTTTCTAACTTCATTTTTATCCATTTATATCATCCAATTTACTATAATCAATTTTATAAAAAAAATTATGGTTTAATTAGCTATAAATGATTAAACCAATTAATAATCTTAATATATATTAAAAAAATGGAAAATAATTTTTAAATAAATTTCAAAGAAGTATAAAAAAATCCAGTAACAATAAATATTAATAATTATATATTAATTATTATATAAATTTAAAAAGGAGATAAATCATTGATCCAATTAATAAATCTTATTTTTATTGGCATGTTTGTTTCTAGCTGTATTATTGTCTGGATAATGTGGTCTGCACTTATAGGAGCTGGTTTTGAGCCAACATCTAAAAAAATAACTACAAAGATGCTGGAAATGGTTGAAATTGATTCTAACGATATCTTATACGATCTTGGATCTGGTGATGGTAGAATAGTTTCAGAAGCAGCAAAAAAATATAAAGCAAGCTCTGTAGGAATAGAAGCTGATCCAATTAGAGTAATCTGGTCCAGATTATTTTTAGTATTTAAAGGTCTTAGAAAAAGTTCAAAAATTATATGGGGTAATATTTTTAAAGAAGATATCAGTGAAGCAACGGTAGTGACACTTTTTTTAGGACATAATACTAATCAAAAACTTAAAGAAAAGCTTGTAAAAGAATTAAAGCCTGGAACACCTGTTGTATCATATGTATGGACATTTGAAGGGTGGCAACCAGTTAAAGTTGATAATAACGACAGAATTTTCCTCTATATCATAGGAAAAACGTAACTACATAAGTGAAGATGAATTATGATAAAAATTAAGCATTTAATTATCATTTAATTTAGAAATGATCCAATTGGAAACAATTTCTTTTACTTCATCTGCTGATTCTTCTAAACAATGTCCATTTCCATTTAAAATAACCCTTTCTTTTGGATCATGTGCAATTCCAAATATGGCTCTAGAACAAGAAGAAGGAAGTACTGAATCATCGCTTCCATGAATCAGTAAAATTGAAGTATTTTCATTAAAATCTTTAACTTCATCAGCTCCATAACTTTGCGTTGCTAGAGTTACTACTGTTTTAACAGAATTAGATACTGCAGCAGAGCGAATAACAACAGCACCTCCAAGAGAATGGCCTGTTAATGCAATTTTTGATATTTTTTCATAATTTAGAAAATTAATTCCAGTCAAAACATCATATATACATTCTTTTAATTTTTTTGGATTTCTAAACTGAATTCTTAAAGAAGAAATATTGAAATCCATTAATTCTTTTGATAAATTGGGATATAAATCATTGGCTGGAGTATCAAAATCCCCACCTATACCTCCTACCCAAATTGCTCCTAAATTAGATTCTGGAACTTTATAAAACCTGCAATGGATAATGCCCCTATCAGTTTTTAATTTTACTGGATAATATCCATTTTCCATATTTTTATAATCCATTTCTTTTATATTAGATTCTATTTTCATTTTGAATCCATTTATTAAATTTTAAAAATTTAAATGCAACATTCCAAGTTAGCTATATTTTGAATCTTCAAAGTAATAAAAATTTATATTTTAATAATATGAAAATTTAAAAAATAAATAAATAATTGATTTATTAAATAATTTGAAAATAATCCAAGAATAATATCGCTACGCTGAAATAAATTGCTAGAGTTGCTATATCACTGATCATAGTCGCAAAAGGTCCTGTAGCAATGGCAGGATCTGAATTTATTTTTTTAAATCCAAGTGGTAATAGAGTTGAGATTAAAACGGCGACAATAATACTTAAAAACATTGAAAATCCTATGATAATTCCTAGAATATAAGTACCCCACCCAATCGCTGCAACCAAACTTATAAGTATTCCACAAATAAGTGCCAAAGCGGCGGCTATTTTAAATTCTCTTACAATATAAG
>JAEYSH010000158.1 GCA_023434825.1 Methanobacteriota archaeon
AAATTTATGAAGAGAGTGGAATACATACTTTATTTGCAACACTTGATCATGTAAGCGCTATGATTGTAAAACGTTTGCTTGATGAAGCTTTTGCTGAGGGAGTAATTGAAGAAGGTTCTGTTTTAGGTATAACTGGAAGAGCAGGTATAACTGGAAGAAAACCAAATTTAATTCTTGAATATTCCAAAGATAAATTTAAAGATACTCTATTTGTATCTGATGCATTGGCAATGGGGGCAGCGGTTATGGCAAGGTGTATGAATTCAATAGGAACTCCACATATTCCTATTGGGGGAAGACAAGGAGGGCCTTGCATTTTAGGTCAAAGAAGGAAGCTTCAAAAACAAAAAGGAATGCAATGATTCCTTTTTAATTATTTTTTTACCCAATTTCCGGATTTATTTTTATGATATGATTGTTTTACAGCAGACCATGCAACTTTATGTGATACTTGCTCTCGTGATTCATTTCCTCTACGTTCTTTAGGCTCGCTATATTTATCCCATGCATTATTAAACGCTTTTAGATAAATTTCTTTTGCGTGTTCTGGTAAATTTTCTTTAACCTGTTCTGGCAAGTCTTCTTTATTTTTATAAGGCATATTTTTATCTCCATTAAATGTTTTTTTAAAAGATTTGATCAAAATATGTAATAATATTTTCTAAATAATTAGTAATTTTTTTAAAGTATAACTTACTTAACTATAATCCACAGAAAATCCAAACTTAAAATCATTTAATAGGCTTTATTTGCAATTTAAAAGTTGTATACATAATTATTTTTCATAGTGAGGGTGCACATGTTTAATGAACGGAAATGGACAGTTAAATGTGAAAATTGTCATAAAGATATGGTATATCTTAAAATTTATATGGAAACTGTAAACGGAACTAATGAATTAATAATGGAACATTTTAACCAATGTGAACATTGTTATCATCTAAATAATGAATTTTAAAGCGAAGGATGAATAAAAGGAATATATTACCTCAAAAATAAAAAAATGAATGGTTGAACAAGCCAGGAAAATAATGCTAATGAAGATGTCATTTGTATAATTAAAAGTCTTCCGAGGGAAGAATTTAGAACTACAGTTGATATTGCGGAATCATTTGGAGAAGAAACTAGGAGGACCTTGAATTACAAAGCTGGATTATAATAATAAAATAAGAACTTTATAAAATTTAATTTTTAAGCAGATTAATTTTTATTTTTTCACTAAAATTAGATTATCTATCATAGTTTTTCCTATTTTAATTATCTGGAAGTTATTTTTTAATAATCTGCCTTTTATAACCAATATATTTGATATCTCATTATACTAAATATAATGATTAATAATTATAAAATAATTTTATATTATGGTAATCCCTTAAATAAACTGTTAAAATTAAGGAGGCTTTTAAACGAATTTAAACTTAAAGAATTTAGGAATACCATTATCTATAATTGCTTTTATTGTTGTTATGTTAATTCCTATGGATGGTTTAAGTTTTTCTGGTCATGCAGCTATTGCATTGCTTGTTTTTGCTGTTATAATGTGGGCGACTGAGGCATTACATTTAGCCGTTACGTCTCTAATTATATTATTTATACAACCTATAATTGGTGTTGAAAGTTTTAATAATGCAGTCATTGGCTTTGCAAATCCCATAATTTTTCTTATGATAGGTGGTTTCATTATAGCAGAAGCAATCCGGAAAAGTGGGTTAGCCACACGTTTAACCTACGCAATGCTTAATAGATTTGGAACTACTCCTGACAGAAGTATATTCGTTGCAGTATTCTCTACGGGGTTACTATCTGCTTGGATTGAAAACGTGGTAGCTTTTGCTATGCTTCTTCCAATTATTAAAGAAATTGTTCCTCTCATGGGAGTAAATGATCCAGAAAAGGGTAATAGTAATTTTGCTAAAGCAATGATACTTGGGGCATCATTTGGTTCGCTAGCAGGCGGTTTCGCTACTGAAATAGGAACGGCTCCTAACTTAATGGCAGCAGCGTATACTGGAATTCCATTTGCAAGCTGGATGGTATTTGGACTTCCATTATCAATAATAATGATGTTGATTATCTGGAAACTATTAGGAAGAATATTTAAACCAGAAGTAGATGGAATAATAGGTGGAATGGACACAATAAACTCAAAAATGCAGAGTTTAGGACCAATGTCCAAGAATGAAAAGTTATCATTAGTTATATTGCTTTTTACTATTGGATTATGGGTTACCACCAGTTGGACAGGATTAAACAGTTATTCTATAGCTTTAATAGGGGCAGTATTATTCTTTGCATTTAAAGTTGTCGAATGGCAAGATGCGCAAAATGGTGTAGATTGGGGATTAATCATCTTCTTTGGAGGGGCTTTATCCCTTGGAGCAGCATTATTGAACACAGGGGCAGCCAGTTGGCTCATAACAGACATAGTCAGCTTATTAGGATCTAACCCATCTACATTGCTCATAACTGTAGTATTAATGGTTATCGCAGTTTGTATAACACAAGTAATGTCTAATATTGCACTATCTGCAATATTAATACCATTATCAGTAACATTAGCCGCAGCTCAAGGACAACCTATTGGAACATACGCAGTACCTGTAGCAATTGCATGTAGCCTTTCATTTATGCTACCAATGGCTGATCCAACTGTAGCTATGGCTTATGGTTCGGGGTACGTTAAAATCAAAGAAATACTTAAAGCAGGAGTGCCCTTGGTGATAATAGGAATTATAATAGCTATAATTATATTATTCACCATTGGAAAACCATTCCTTGGATAAAAAAAGATTGCAGATTAAGAATCTGCAACATATTTTATTTTTAGAATAAAAAAAATTTTTAAAATCCCAAGAAAATCAAAGCCAGAAAAAATCTTCGATTTTCGTGGCATGCAAAAATTCATGGATTTTTGCGGTTGAAAAATATGATTTTTCAAACATCAAAAAACAATGTTTTTTAAAAGCCTTCGAACATTCATATTCGAGGTATTAAAAATTCATTTTTAAAAACCCTGAAAAATCAAAAAGATTTTCGGGGCTCAAAAAACGAAGTTTTTTAAAAGCTTCTTAACTCTTCTAATCTTTTAATTCTTTCTTCCATTGGTGGATGAGTTGAAAATATGTTTAACAGTGTTTTTCCTTTACCACCAAATGGATTAACTATGAACATATGGGCAGTTGCAGGGTTTGCATCCATTGGTCTATTATTAACTCCCATTTGAAGCTTTCTAAGAGCATCTGCTAAAGCCCATGGTTTTCCTGAGATTTGTGCACCACTTTCATCAGCTTTATATTCTCTTGATCTACTTATTGCAAGCTGAACCATCATTGCAGCTATTGGTGCCAAAATTGACATTGCGATGATTCCAATTAATCCTCCGTCATCATCTCCTCCACCACCAAAAATTGCAAAGAATCTAGCATAATCTGCGATTATAAATATAGCTCCAGCTATAGTTGCCGCTATGGCACTTATCAAGATATCTCTATTTTTTACGTGCCCAAGCTCATGAGCAAGAACTCCTTCAAGCTCATCTCTATTTAATAGGCTAAGTATTCCTGTTGTAACTGCAACTACTGCTTTTTTAGGGTTTCTACCTGTTGCAAATGCATTTGGAGTGCTACTTTCCACAATTGCAACTTTAGGTTTAGGAATTCCTGCATTTTGTGCTAATTCCGATACAATTGAATGAAGTTCTGGAGCTTCAGCTTCTGAAACCTCTCTGGCCCCATACATCTTAAGTACAATTTTATCCGAATAGAAATAGGATCCAAAATTCATTGCAAATGAAATTATGAATCCAATTAATACTCCTCCTAAAAATCCTATTTTAAAGAAGGATCCTATTAAACCGCATACTCCCATTAAAAGGAATGTTAATACGGTAAATAGGGCTATTATTTTGAGTTTTGAAAACATCTGGTTATCACCACAGTTTTTTATTTTTACTTACATTTAGTTAGAAATTTATTTTAGCAAATGGTATTAGAAAGACTGGATATATAAACTTTATGCTTAATTTGGATAAGAAAGAAGTGGTCACAGCTTTGGTAATGGCTGGTGGAAAGGGCAGCAGGTTGGATTATGAACATGAAAAACCCTTGATAACCATAAATAAAAAGCCCATGATCCTTTATGTAATCGATGCTTTGAAATCATCTGAAAAAATAGATAATATAGTTGTTGCCACTAGTAAAAATACTCCAAAAACCACTGAATTTCTTAAAAAAATGGATATTTCTACGATTGTAACTTCTGGTGATGATTATATAGAAGATCTTGGATTTCTCCTCTCTAAATTTAAAGAAAATGACATTTTGATTACCATAACTGCAGATTTACCTCGTATAACTTCTGAAATTTTAGATTATGTCATTTATAAATATGAAAATTCTAAAGATCCAGCTATGAGTGTAATGATTCCGGCAGAACTTTTTAAAGAATATGGCCTAAAACCTACTTCTATATTCAATAATTTGGTGCCTTCGGGATTAAATATATTAAGAGGTATTAACAAGACACAAAATGAGGAAGTTTTAATTATTTCTAAAATAGAACTTGCCTTAAACATAAATACATGTGAGGACATAAAGCTTCTTAAGGAAATCATGGGTGATTAAATGAATGAAGAAAGAAAACTCATTAAAGGGGAAGAAAAAATCTGGAGTGAAATTAAGGGATATCAAGTTGCAACCAATAATGCAAGGATACTTGGCGAACTTGATGAACTCATAATAAACGGCAAAACTGGAAAAATCACTGATGTTGTAATCAAAGTTGAAAAAGGCCGAAATATAAATGTTAAAGGCGCAAAGAAGAAAGGAGAACATCTACTTGTTCCATTTGGGAAGGTAGAGAAAGTAGGTGAATTTATAATAATATCTGAATCCTAATTCTTTTTCATTTCAATAATATTTTCAAAAATATTTAGTGATATATTTAGTTTGAAATATTAAGGTCCTTTGTAAAAAGGATGTTCTACTGAATCTTTTTCACTTATTATTTCATCAACAGATGGTTCATTAGTAAACGCCCTTCTTATAGCTAATTTCATAGCTTCATAATTATTTTTATATATTTTATCATTATCTTCAGCATCTGGTTGAATTAAAACTCCACAGATTATACAAATATCTTCGGCTTCTTCTTCAGGAATAATTTCATTATAGACACTATCTACAACAGCCATAGCTATAGCTCTTTCTGCAGGTCCGTAAATCTTTACTACCTCTACCATTCCAGAAATTGAAAATTTAGGAACCATTAATGTTAATGGTTTTGCCATGAGATTCGGTGCTATTAATGCAAAAAGGGATGTGTGTTTTTCTACTTGATTTGCAAGGGCATTAGCAAATGCTTGTCCAACATAACCTTCTTTATCACCAATTAAGAGATCAATGTGTGCAACTTCATTTCCTTCTCCAACACGTGCTTCACCATTTAGATACATAATATTACCTCAGATAATAATATGTAAATGAAAATAGTTAATATTTTTGGAGAATATTTTAATAAAAATAATAAAAAAATAATTTAAATCATTGAATAGAGTTATTCAATGATTACATGCCTTTTAGGCTCATATCGAGCATTCTTTTAGTTTCATCAGCAAGTTCTTGAGGTAAACCAGTTATATCCATGCTTAAGAAACCTCTAACAATCATTGAAGCTGCTTCTTCTTCTGTTAGGCCTCTTGACATGAGGTAAAGTACTTCTTCTTCGGCTATTTTACCAACGGCTGCTTCGTGAGACATTTCAAGCTCTGTAGCGCTACCTTCAAGTTCAGGAACAGCATACATCATAGAATCATCAGATAAAACTAATCCATGACATTCTAAATGTCCTTTAACATTTTGGGTTCTACCTGCAAGATGTCCTCGAGCGTAAATCTGGGACTGATCTTTAGTAACTGCCCTTGAAATCATTTCAGTACTTGCTCCTTCACCTTCTAAAATTACACGAGATCCTGTATCAAGCAAAGAATCCTTTTGACCGCCTAAAATAGATTGGAATAGAACTTTTGAATTTTTACCGCTGCAATATGCAGTTGGGTAAGTTTGAATGCTTCTAACTGGACTTGTTAGTATATAATTGCTGATATAAGTTGCATCATCTCCAACCATAATGCCTGTTCTAGGGCGTACATCTACCTGTTCAGCCCAGTTGTGAACCATTGTAAATGTAATTTTAGCTCCAGGTTTCAGGTAAAACTCAGAAACACCAACGTGAAGTGCAGAGCTTACATCTTCTCCAGTGGCACATCCTGTTATAATATGTAGTTCAGAATTTTCCTCTGCAATTATAACATTATGAGCAGTCTGCATTACTTTTTCATCACCAATAAACATGCAAGCTTGCAGAGGGAATACCTCTTTTGAACCTGGTAATGATCTTATAAAGTAACCGCTGCTTCCTTCTTCTGCTTCTCTTATTGCAGTTTGAGCTGTATATTTATCAGTATCAGGAGCTACAGCTTTCCACATGTAGTCTTTTATCCATTTGTATTTATCAAGAGCTACATTCATTCCCATTATTTCTACGCCTTCAGAGGCGCATGTAGTACAAACTCCACTTTGATCCATTTGAATAAATGTACCTGAACGCTCTTTTTCAGTAGGATCTACGCCTACTTTAAGTAAAGTATCCTGTACTTTTTTAGGAACTTCATTAGCTCTATTTACCCTTTCATGTTCTCCTGCTTCTTCTCTTATGAATTTTTCAAGATCAATGTCTTCTCCATAAAGAGCTTTCTTTTCTTGAGCTTTTTTTGCTCGTTCTAATGCACTCTGCAACATTCAACACATCCTTTGAATCCTTCTTTTCGTATATCTTCTAAAATTTCAGAGGGGTTTCCTGAACAAGCTATTTTACCATCCATAAGTACGTGAGCAGTATCAGCACCTACAAAATTCAATATATAACCTAAATGAGTAATTAAAAGCCCTGATTTTTGTCTCATACCTGGCTTTTTATCTTTATCAAGCAATACGTTGATTTCTTCAGCAAGAAGTTCTACATTTTCAATATCTACTCCTGAATCCGGTTCATCAAACATCACGAAATCCGGTTGCTGGGCAAGAAGTTGTAAAATTTCGGAACGTTTAACTTCTCCTCCGGAAAATCCAAGATTTACATCCCTTTCTAAAAATCTATCGCTCATTTTTAATTTTTCAGCAAGTTCCATCATTTCAGGACTTAATTCTTCATTTTCAGGAATTCCACCCATACTTTCCATTTGAAGAATACTTTTTAACTTTACTCCACGTATTGCGGGAGGATTTTGGAAACTAACCCCTATACCTGCTTTTACACGTTCAGTCGTGGTATAATTGGTTATATCTTCACCTTTAAATAATATCTTTCCCCTTGTGACTTTATACTTTGGAAATCCCAGTATTGTCATAAAAAGGGTACTTTTTCCAGATCCATTTGGACCCAATAGAACATGAGTCTCGCCTTCGCCTATATTCAAATGTATATCGCTTAATACTTCTCTTCCATTAACTTCGACAGCTAAATCAATTATTTCAAGTAGCAGTTTTACCACCACCGTTTTTAATATTACAATAATTTTTTATGCTCAAAAATCTCAAAAATTCGAAGAATTTTTGGAGCACAAACATTAAGTATGCGAAAACTCTGTTTTCGCTTACATCAAAAAATTATAATTTTTTGAAAGTGTTTGTAAGCTTTAATTTTTGGCATTGAAGGAAATTATATTTCCTGAACAGCAAAATCTTCGATTTTGCGTGCCCCGAAAATCAAAGATTTTCGTAAGTTTCTTAAAATAATCTTTTTATATTTTATTTTATAAATAAGCTCTTTTAGTTAACAATTGTTAAAATAATTATGATTTTAAGTATTATTCATATTAGGAAAAGTAATTAAGAATATTTTTATACTGTATAAAATAAATTAGATTATTGTGCTATTTTAATAAAACATTGAAATATGTATAGCTTAATTTAATTTATGGCAAAAATAAATGTTTTAAAGTTGATTTATAGGTGGCTATGGCTTTATTTTATTGGTAAAAATCAAGGTTTTCATATATAAACTTTTCGACTTAGATTTATAAATAACCTTTATATTAAGTGGTTTTATACCTATAAGTGTACATAGTACACAAATTAGTACAATTTTAATAGTACAGGAAAACGCAAGGAGGAAACTCTATGGCTGAGGATGATATAAAAATCGTTATGTTCTGTTGTAACTGGTGTTCCTACGGTGGAGCAGACACCGCAGGTACCGCAAGGATGCAGTACCCACCGAACATACGTGTAATAAGAGTAATGTGTTCTGGACGTATAGAACCACAATTTGTTCTAAAGGCATTCAAAGAAGGTGCAGACGGTGTAATTGTTGCAGGATGTCACCACGGAGATTGTCACTACGACGCTGGAAACTACAAATTAGACAGAAGAATGAGATTAATCTACAAATTGGTAGAAGATCTTGGAATAGGAAAAGACAGAGTATACCACGACTGGATCTCCGCATCAGAAGGGGAAAAATTCGCGGAAACAGTTAAAATGATGGTTGATAGAGTTAAGAATCTCGGTCCATCACCGCTTAAAGCACAATTAGCAGAAGTTGAAGAAGCGGAGGCATAAACATGGCAGAAAAAGTCAAGATATTAACAACATGGCTCTCAGGATGTTCTGGCTGTCACTTATCCATTGCAGATATACACGAAGCAATTATTGATGTTATGGAACTTGCAGACTTTGAACACAGCCCAGTTTTAATGGATGTAAAATACGACGAAATCCCAGAAGTAAACGTCGCTGTCGTTGAAGGAGGAATCCGTAACGACGAAAACCACGAAATGGCTGAAAAAATCAGAGAAAAAGCTGACTTAGTCATTGCATACGGTACATGCGCAGTATATGGTGGAATTCCAGGACTTGGAAACTTATGTTCCAACGAAGAACTCCTTCAAGAAGCATACGTAAACTGCCCAAGTAACGTTAACCCAGAAGGAATAGTTCCAAATGAAGAAGTACCTACCTTTGAAAGCAGAGTAAGACCTCTCGGTGAAGTAATAAAAGTAGATTTAAACATCCCTGGATGTCCTCCAAGGTCTGACGTTGTTGCAGAAGCTTTATTAGCTTTATTAAAAGGCGAATCAATTGAAATACCTAACACAAACCTTTGTGAAGTTTGTCCAAGAGAAAAACCACCGGAAGGAATGGCAATGGACGAAATAAAAAGGCAGTTTGAATTAGGTAAACCAGAAGAAGATATATGTCTGGTAACTCAGGGAGTAGTATGTTTAGGACCAGCTACTGTGTCCCTTTGTGGAGCAGAATGTCCAAGTATCGCTGTTCCTTGCAGAGGCTGCTACGGCCCAACAACAAAAGTCGAAGATCAAGGTGCTAAAATGATAAGTGCAATTGGATCTGACTACGGACTTGAAGAAGATAAAACCGTTGACCCAGAACAAGTTGCAGAACAACTCGACGATGTTGTAGGAACTTTCTACACATTCACACTCCCTGCTTCATTAGTACCTATGAAGATGAGAAAACAGGAGGGAAAATAAATGGTTAAATTAACACTTGAACCTGTAACAAGAATTGAAGGTCACGCTAAAATTACCGTACAACTTGATGACGCGGGAAACGTAGAAGATACAAAACTTCACGTTATGGAATTCCGTGGATTTGAAAAATTCTTACAAGGAAGACAAATTGAAGATGTACCAAGGATAGTACCAAGAATATGTGGTATCTGTGATGTACAGCACCACCTTGCAGCTACAAAAGCTGTAGACGGTGTCTTTGGTTTCACTCAGGATGATGTTCTCCCAGCAGCATATAAAATGAGAGAGCTCATGAACTGGGGATCCTACATGCACTCCCACGCACTTCACTTCTATTTCCTAGCTGCACCGGACTTTATAGCAGGTAAAGACAGGAAAACAAGAAACGTCTTCCAGATTATTAAAGATGCTCCTGAATTAGCTTTACAAGCTATCGAACTAAGGAAAAACGCTCTAGAAATAGTAAGAGCAACCGGTGGAAGACCAATTCACCCAACATCAAACTTACCTGGTGGAATATCCACTGAACTTGATGATGAAACACAAAAAGATCTATTAGCAAAAGCTCAAAGAAACATTGAATTAGCAGATGCTACAATCCAGACTGCAATTCCAATCTTTGAAGAAAACTTAGATCTAGTAAAAGAACTTGGTTATGTTAAAACATACCACACTGGACTTGTTAAAAATGGTGTATGGGATGTATATGATGGTGATGTAAGAGTTAAAGATGCAGAAGGAAACCCTTACGTAGAATTCGCACCTGAAAACTACCTTGATTACATCGCAGAAAAAACAAAACCATACTCATACCTCAAATTCCCATACCTAAAAGATTTAGGTTACCCAGAAGGTATTTACAGAGTTGCACCACTTTCAAGAATAAATGTTGTAGACAAAATGCCAGATGCAGCACCTAAAGCTCAAGATTATCTCACTGAATTTAGAAAAGCATTCGGATACGCACAAGAGCCACTTCTATTCCACTGGGCAAGACTCATAGAGCTTGTTGCATGTGCTGAAATGGCTGCCGACACTTTAGAACAAGACTTATCTGGTCAGAAATGGCAAGATTCCCTTGAAAAAGTAGCTGGTGAAGGTGTAGGAATAGTAGAAGCACCAAGAGGAACATTAACTCACCACTATGCTACAGACGAAAACGGACTTGTCACTAAAGCAAACATTGTAGTTGCAACAATCCAGAACAACCCATCCATGGAAATGGGTATCCAGAAAGTTGCTAAAGACTACATAAAACCTGGTGTAGAAGTAGATGACAGCATTTTCAACCTAATGGAGATGGTAATAAGAGCATATGACCCATGTCTATCCTGTGCAACCCACGAAATCGACAGTCAAATGAAACTCGCATCCCTTGAAGTTTTCGACAGCCAAGGAAACCTTATAAACAGGCTTTAAATCATTTAAGGGTGAAAGAAAATGATAGTAGTAAACAAGGAAGGCTGTATTCGATGCGGAGCTTGTGAAGGCACATGTCCAACAGCAGCAATTGCAGTAACACCTGATGATGTGATTTTCTGTGATATGTGTGCGGGTGAACCAAAATGTGTATCAACTTGTCCAACAGGTGCTCTTAAAGCAGAAGAGATGACATTAGATGAATCTGGTACTACACAAACTCGTATAGTGTTCAGCCCTTCAGCATGTGATGAATGTGGAGAATGCATAGATGTTTGCCCTCCAAACGTTTTAAAACTGGAAGAAGGAAAAGTTCAGACAGTTCCTCTAGAAGGATTCTGTGTAATGTGTCAGAAATGTGTGGACGTTTGCCCAGTTGACGTTATAGGAATTGAAGGTGTTAAAGAACCTAAAATAATCGAAAAGGATATTACAGGCCCTATAGCCATCATAGATTGTGTTGGCTGTGGAATGTGTGTAGAAGAATGTCCCGTAGATGCAATTACACTTTCTGAAACCGGCGAACCTATTGAAATTGACGCAGACACATGTATAAAATGTGGCGTATGTTCTCAAACATGCCCATGGAACGCTGTATACATATCTGGTAAAGAACCAGTTAAAAGGTCTAAAGACATAGTTGCATTCGATCTTGACCAAGATGCATGTATTGGATGTAATGTTTGTGTTGAAGCATGTCCTGGTGACTTCATTAAGTCCAAGGCAGCAGATCTCTCAGTGGAACTTCCAGAAATCTGTACTGCATGTGGTCTCTGTGCAAAAATGTGCCCTGTTGAAGCAATAAACCTTGATGTAGAACTTGGACCAGCTAAACCTGCATCTGAGGAAGGACTCGTAAGGAATGAAGAACTCTGTATAATGGATGGTGGATGTGCAACAGTATGTCCTACTGAAGCTATTAGAGTCGAACCTGGAGAATCCTACAATATGTGTACAAGATGTGGAGCATGTGCTTCCATTTGTCCGACAGGTGCTCTTAAATCAACAGAAATTGACAAAGAAATCAACGGCGAAATGGTCAAAAGAAGCAGAATCGAGTTCAGCCCAGCTTTATGTGATGAATGCGGTGACTGTATAGAAGTTTGTCCATATGACATGCTTAAAATTGAAGAAGGTGCAAAAGTTCCTATTAAAGGATACTGCGTACTTTGTGAAAAGTGTATTGATTTCTGTCCAAACGATGCATTGTCAATAAAATAAATTAGTTTTTTAAGGTGGATTTTCCACCACATATTTCCATTTTTTTTAAATCTAATATTTTAAAGCTTATTTTTAGTTATTATATCTTATTTTCACAGCTATACCAAAAATATTTGCTAAAAACTCTTTTTTGAATCCAGTGATTTAAAAAGAAATTATACACTTGAAGAAGAGGTCTGATAATACTTATCAGTATTTTTCAATTATTATCTTCATAATATTTGTGAAAATTCATAAAAAAATAGGGTTATATTTGAGTACTTGTGATTTAAATCACAAAATTATGTATTAAAAATAAAAATAAAAATTCATTCATTTAATTTTATGAAAATACCATGTTTATCCAGGTCCATTTCAACTATTGTTCCAGATAGACTTTTTTTACTACCTAATATGTCTGTAAGATCGATTTTTTCTCCATCTATTTTAATGTATAAAACATCTTCCATGATGGTATCACCATCTGTTGAGTAAACAGTTGATTCGCACATTTTATCACTCCTTATTTTAATTTATAATCATATTAATTATAAGTTAATTTCCCTTTATTTTCAAAAATCTCTCCATTTTCCATTACTACATTTCCACGTACTAAAGTCATAACTGGTAACCCTTTAACTCTAAATCCTTCAAAAGGCGAATATTTTGCCTTTGTTTTAAAGTTTTCGGG
Organism: Methanobacteriota archaeon; assembly: GCA_023434825.1. GTDB lineage: Archaea > Methanobacteriota > Methanobacteria > Methanobacteriales > Methanobacteriaceae > Methanobacterium_D. The sequence goes on from JAEYSH010000158.1 coordinate 12,861, forward strand.
GTTAATTATATCTTCTTTTCTCATATCGACAACAACAAAGTCAGCATCCATTCCAATTTCAACTCTGCCTTTGTTTTTAAGGTTAAAAATTCTTGCAGGATTTTTGCATAAAAGTTGTATTAATTGATGGAAAGTCATATGTCCATGATTTATCTGGTTTAAGAGGAGTGGGAGAGTTGTTTCAAGATTTGGAATTCCGGGTGGTGCTTCCCAAACATTTTTCTCCTTTTCTTTTAAACTGTGAGGGGCATGATCTGTTCCAATGATATCAATTTCATTTATAAAACGTAGATCTAATCTATTTTGATTGTTTCTTAAAGGAGGATTAGTTTTGACAAAATTACCGCATTTATCGAAATATGAATCATCCAGAAAAAGATGATGTGGCGTTATTTCTGATGTTATGTTCATTCCATTTATTTTAGCATGATTTATGAGTTCAAGAGATTTTTTGGTGCTTACATGACATATATGAATTTTTTGATTGTAATATGTGGCAAGACCAATAGCCGCAGATAATGCAACAACTTCTGAAGCTGGCGGGCGTGCTTTAGCATAAATCTTTGGATTTGCATCAATTCCATTCTTTAACATTTCAGTACAGTAATTAGTAATGCTTTCATCTTCTGCGTGGATAGAAATGGGATAGTTATGTCTTAATTTGGAAATTTCTTTAAATGCTTCCATAAAAAAGCTGTTATCCTTTAAATCCATGAATATTTTAAAAGATGCAGGTTTAAGTGCAGCGATTTTTTTTATTTCATCTAAATCATCAACACCAGCATGAAGTGCAAAATCGACTAAACTCTTTTTACTTGCTATATCTTGTTTTTCTAAAAAAGCTTTAGCAGTATTTGTTGGAGGTTTAGTATTTGGCATATCCATTACTGTAGTAAATCCACCAGCCGCAGCAGCTTCACTTCCACTTTTAAAGTCTTCTTTATAAGTAAGTCCGGGATCTCTGAAATGAACATGTGAATCAATTAAACCGGGTAAAATTATATTTCCATTAATATCAATTACTTCGCTGCTTTCAGGCGGAATTTTTGAAATTGAAACAATTTTTCCCTCATCGATTCCAATGGAACATTCCATATTTTCAGGGGCGATTTTACAGTTAGTTAAGCATAGATCAATCAATTTAACACCATTTAGAAATAAATATCATTAATATTATTTAAACTGTATATCTATTAACTTTTTTTAATTCTTAAATTTCATTTTTGTTTTGTATTTTTAAAATTCTTTAAAAACAGATATTAAAACAAATAATAATTTATTTCAATATTTTTAAATATATCATCATGCCCTCAAAAGAAGATTTTGTTAGAAATTTCATCTCCAGGGATAAAAAAATCTTACTTGAAGATTTTAAAAAAGATCCGGTCCATTGTGAAGCAGAGGATGATTATAAAATAATTGCAGACTTTACAGAATATTCTCCATTACACATTGGACACAGACACTGCATGATGGAAGCTAAAAAACAGGTTCCAGATGGATTATTTGTAGCAGTGGTTCCCGGCCCATTTGAACGTAGTGGTAGAGGGCTCCCTTATATAATGACAAGGCATGCAAGAGCCGATTCTGCAGTTGCTGTTGGTGCAGATATTGTTATTGAAGGCCCGCCTATGGGAATAATGGGTTCTGGGCAGTATTCATTATGTCTTGCAAAGATTTTTAAAGCATTGAATGCAGATTATATTCCTAGGGGTTATAAACCAATTCCTGGTTTTGAAATCATACTCCAAAGAATTTCGGATGGAAAAGGAGTAGCTCCAAAACCCTATAAAATCGTCGATATGGATTCAAGGGAAGTTCTAATTAGTGGAAAGCTTCATGAAGATAACTACGTTATTGTATCTCTTTCAAAATCCTTAACAAAAATCAATTTTGATTTTAAGGATAAGTTTATATTTGTAGAACGTATTGAAGGCGTAAGCGGCACTAAAATTAGAGACGCTGTTTTGAATAAAAATTTTGAATCAGTTATAAATATGCTGCCCCAAGAAACCATTGAGATTTTAGAACGGGAAATTGAAGCAAATAAAGCTCCACTTCATAATTTAAGAGATGAAGAAGGCATAATGGAAACCGTTAATCACGGATCTGAAATATATTTAAAATCATTGACTCTTTTGGATGATAAAACTGTAGTAAATATAATTAAAGGTAGACCCTTTAAAAGCATAGCTGAACTTGAAGAATGCATTTCACGCGGATTCAGTAGGCATTTTAAAAACAGGATATTATCTTCATTAGAGGCAGGAATTAAAAAAGATGCATTATCTGAATATATAGATAAATATCCATCTGTTATTCGAGTATTAAATTATAAAGATAAAAAAACGCTTAAAAAGTTTAAAAATAGCATACCACATAGGAGGATTGAATTATGGCAGTAAAAGATGGAGATTTTATAAGGCTTAACTACACTGGAAAAGTACAGGAAACCGGTGACATTTTTGACTCAACAAGTGAGGAAATCGCTGAAGAAGCAGGTTTAGTAACTGAAAATAAGACTTTTGGTGCAATACCAATAGCTGTTGGAGTAGGCCACGTATTAAAAGGTCTCGACAAGGGGCTTGTTGGAATGGAAGTAGGCGAGAAAAAAGAAATCGAAGTTGCTCCAGAAGACGGTTTTGGGTTAAGAGACCCTAAATTATTACAGCTTATACCAATGAAAGAGTTCCAAAAACAGAACATGAAGCCACAGGTTGGAATGACCATAACAATGGAAAGTCAACCAAATCCGGGTAAAATAAGGAGTATCAGTGGTGGAAGAGTAACTGTAGATTTCAACCATGAATTTGCAGGTAAAACATTAGTTTACGATGTTGAAATTGAAAAGATAATCGAAGATGATGTGGAAAAAGTTTACGGAATCATCGAACTCCAGTACCCTAACCCTAACATGAAACCAGAAGACCACGAAGTCAAAATAGAAGATGGTAAAATCATGATTTATCTATCTGAAATGGCTAAATTCGATAACCAGGCAACTTACGCAAAATTCAGAATTGCAAGGGACATCTGGGACAACATGGGTATAAACAGAGTCGAATTTGTGGATGTTTTCGAAAAGAAAGTTAATACTGAAGAAGAAAAGGAAGAAGCTGAAGAATAAACTTAAATTTTTTTCTTTCTACTTTTCTTTTTTCTTATTTTTCTTAATTCCTTTTTAGAGCGATCTCTTTTAATTTTAACATATGCTAACCATATTAAAAATAAAATTGAGGCTAATCCAACAATTGCTGCTTTTAAATTAATCATTTTTTACTCAATACTTATTTTTATATTAAATATTACCATTTTCCGTTTTTTTATGTAAAAATATGATGGTTAATTATGAAATTGACTATTATGGAGGTAATATTTTATGGATATTGGAGCAGCCCTTATTGTTACTGGAGCTCTTTTTACTCTTCCGTTGATGTATTTAATAAGATATTTAGTAATAGAGAAAAAAAGCAAGTAAATCTTAATTCTTTTTGATTATTTTAATAATATTTTTATTTTTTTAAAGTTATGATGGTTAATTTTGAGTAAATAACTTATATTTTTTGAAAATCTGGTGGAGTCTATGATTACTTTAATTTTTTTAATAGCGGTGTTAGTAGTTGCTTTATTAATTGTAATAAAATCTGCGGACATATTTGTGGATAATCTGGTTGAAATAGGAACTTTAGTAGGAATATCTCAGATAATACTTGGTGTGACGGCATCAGCTATAGGAACGTCGCTTCCTGAATTTGGATCTGCAATGATAGCAACTTTAAGCGGTAGTGCAGATATAGGCGTCGGATGTGTAATTGGATCAAATATATGGAATATTGCAGGAATACTGGGTATTTCAGCAGCGTTTGCAGGAGTTATTAAGACTGATCCTAAAGGATTGAGTAGGGATGGTATGGTAACACTAGCCACTGCTTTTGTTCTTCTATTCTTCATGTTTTTTGGCGATATAGGTAAAATAGCTGCTTTTATTTTCATAATTATTTATACATTTTATCTAAGAGCTTTAATTAAATCTCAAAAAGAAGAAACAATTAAAGACAATTTAAACGTAGAAAATGAAGAAAATAACCAAAATAAAAGTAATGGTGGTTCTTTTTTATCTAAACTTAAATCAATTGACAAAAAAACATATTTATGGACAGCCGTGGGACTTGTAGGGTTAATCATAGGTTGTAGGTTATTAGTTTACAGCGGAGTAGAAATTGGTAGGATTCTAGGTATTCCTGAAATGATTATGGGGCTTTTTACACTTGCTATTGGAACAAGTATACCTGAACTTGTTGTAACTCTCTCATCAGCAAGGAAAGGATTGCATGATTTATCAATAGGGACTGTACTTGGAAGTAACACATTTAATATCATGATAGGTATTGGACTACCTGCACTTTTTATAACAGTACCTGTTGAGCCACTTTCACTTACATTCGATGCTCCAGTAATGATTTTTGTTACTATGCTGGTACTTTTACTCATAAAAAGAGGAATGAAACTTACTAGAATTGATGGGTTAATATTAATGGCAGTTTATATTGCTTATGCTGTTATAAGAATAGGATTTTTAGGGTGATTAAATGTATAAAAAAGTTTTAGTAACAAATAGTGGTGAATATCTGGACGAAATAATTGAACATACTTTAGATCTCATTAATGAGAGAGGAATAGAAGTAATAGGCCTTTATGTGGTGGATAATTCTGCACCATTTTTAACTCCTAAAAAAGTTAAACAAATGATGGTTGATGAGCTTACAGAGAGAGGGAAAGAAATTTTAGACAGTATGGAGGTTGCATTTAATGAATCTGCGAACTGCAAGATTAAATTTAAACCAGTGCTTGTTGAAGGGGATCCAGCATCGGAAATTATTAGAATTGCTGAAGACGAAAACGTCGATATTATAGTAATGGGTACTGGAAAAAGTAAAATAGACAAACATTTGCTTGGAAGCGTTTCTGAAAAGGTTGTTCATTCATCACCATGCACGATACTACTTGTAAAAATAACATAAATTGGAAATAACACTTAAAACATTATATATCATGTGTAATAATTTTTTAGATAAATTTATATAAACATATGATGGTTAAATATGTAAAGTATCTAATTAATTCTTAAAAAATAACATTTCTATGTTTCGGTGCATTTCATGAATAACAACGTAACACCAATAAAATATTGCAAATGGTGTGGTGATCCTTTTGAAGTTAAATCACCCAATCAAAAGTACTGTTCCCCATCTAAAAAGAACTGCAGTAAAGAGGCAAAACGTGAAAGCTGGCGTAATGCTGCATCTAAATACAGAAAGAAATATAAAAATGTTTTACAAATATCACAGGTTTATAAAACTGGAACTGGGTTTTTAAGCAGTAAACCACATGATGATTTTGATAAAGAGTATTCAGCTATAGTTAAAGAAAGAAAAAGATTAAAATTAAATGGATTTTTAATAGGATTGTTTCCATTATTCCAATTATTCCAATTTGTTAACCGGCCGTTAATGCAAACTCCTTTAAATCGTGGAGTTTTCTCTGTTATTGAAGCATATCCTTATTTATTAATTTTTGCTTTATTATTGGGTTTTATTGCTTTAGGAATTTATTATAAATAATATTTCTATTTTCTATGTAAACTTATGATGGTTAATTTTGAAGAGAATATAATTCTCTATTTTATAATCAAATTTTTGAAGTTTATTTTTAGCAATTAATTTGCTAAGGATTTTGATATTTATGGCAAAGAAAAGAGAAAGATCGAAAAAAACAACTAAAAAGAGTAAAGAAACTGAAGAAACAAGAATTTTGAATGATACAGAATATAGAAATATGAAATATATGGTCGCGATCTTATTTGTGGCGGCTATTCTGTTTTTAGGAATTTATCTTGTTGGATTAATTAATATTTTATTAACCTAAAATTAGAAGATTTAGAGGTGATTTTAGATAGAAGCCAGATCTTTTCCTGTTTTTTTATAACTTCTAATTCTTTTTTGATATTTTCTAAGGATTTCATGTTTGTTATGGTCTTTTTTTAAGTATTTAAGGTATCTTAAGTTTTTAATAACCGATGTTATTTGAATTATAGTTGTAATTTTGTTTAAATAGCAAATTATGGCCCTATTTGGGGCATTAATTTTTTTTGGACTGAAATTATTTTAGTAAGTCAAAAATAATGTAAATATTATAATCATATTGAATACTCTTAAATTCTAATAAATTTATAATAGTCACTAAACGTATTGGGAGATTTCCATTTGAATGAGTATTATCGTACGGTTAGAAGGATACTAATATTAATTTTAATACTTAATGTAGCTGTAGCTATGGCTAAAGTTATCTATGGATTTTATTCTAATTCGTTAAGTATGCTTACTGATGGGTTTCATTCATTTTTTGATGGTGCATCTAATGTTGTTGGGATTATTGGAATTACATTAGCTTCAAGACCTGCAGATGAAGAGCATAAATATGGGCATTGGAAAATTGAAACATTTGCATCTATAATAATTGCTGTACTTCTATTTTTAGTTTGTTTAGAAATTGTTGAATCGGCCATCGATAGGTTTTTTAACCCTTCAACCCCTGAAATAACTACAATTAGTTTTATAATAATGGGGGCTACTATTTTAATTAATGTGGGTGTTTCTTGGTATGAATACAAAAAAGGGAAAGAAATAGATAGTAAAATTCTAGTTGCAGATTCTATGCACACTAGAAGCGATATTTATGCTTCAATTGCTGTTGTATTGGGCTTCTTTGCAATCAATGCGGGATATGTTTGGGTAGATACAGTTATTGCTTTAGGAATTGCATTACTAATTGCAAAGACAGGTATTGGTATAATAAGAGAAAGTTCTGAAGTTCTTTTAGATAAATCCATTATTAGTGACGATATTATCGAAAAAATTGTTAAATCAGTTTCTGGTGTAAATGAATGTCATGCGATAAGAACCAGAGGAAAGGTAACTCAAACATATATAGATCTTCATATTACTGTTGATCCCAAATGTTCTATTGAAGAAGCACATGAAATAGGGGATAAAGTGGAATTAAAACTTAAAAAATCTATTCCCGGTATAAAAGAAGTTTTGATACATTTAGAACCTGAAAAACAATGAGAAACATTAATTATAAATATTTTAACCACGTCTAGCCCCCCACTCTCCAGGGAAGAACTCTGTTTAAGGACTTGGAATATATCAAAAATAAAAAGTTTTTTAATTATTTTAAAAAAGTAAACTGAATTATAAGGTAACTTCGTCTGTACATCATAAATGACGAAGAAAACTTCGCCATTAGATGTATAACAAAATTACAAGACCGTTAAAGATGCATAAATGGCAATTCTAAAGTAAATTTCAACAATTAGGTTCTTCAATTAAGTTTTGTAATTGATTTAAAATTTAATCATGGTTAAATTCTACAAGTGAATTCATTATTAAAATAAGTATAAAAAGAAAAAATAAAGACCCTCAAAATCCTCTAAAATCTATGATTTTTGGGGAGTTAGAAAAATACAGTGTATTTTTCTAAAATTCTCCGAATTTTGGGGCGCCAAAAATCTGTCAAAATTGAAAATTTTGATGCAGCAAAAATCAAAGATTTTTGCAAGCTTCGATTTTTGAGCGTTAAGGCCATGTAAGTAACTTAGGTACTTTAACGCCTTTAAATCTTTCCTGAACATCTTCTGGCCAGTTTTCAGTGTCAAAACCTTTTTGAGCAAGGAATCCGAATACCCATCGGGTTAGGCCAATACCAGTACATCCAGTCCAAACTCTGTGACTATGGGCTTCTTTTACTGAAAATCCTTCCACAAAGTGAGTTCCATGTATATTTGCTGAAACAACAGCAACTCCTTTTTCCTGACCTGGCACATTAAGCCTCATTTCTTTTTTAGGAATGTCTGGGAATTCAATTCCACGTTTTTCCTCTTTTCTACCTTCAAGGTAGAACGGGTCGTCTCCTACTTCGGTGTACCAGTCAAGTTCCATTTCGTTAGCAATTTCATGAGAAATATCAACGGTTTGATCCCTGATTTTTTCGGTTTGTTCTGGTGTTCCGAGCCATACAAGCTCTATACGTTGGAATTCATGCACTCTATCTAATCCTTTAGCCCCTCCAGCTTCCCAACGGTATGTCCAGCCGCTCCTGTCAAAGAATTTAATTGGAAGGTCTTTTTCGTCAACAACCTGGTGGCTTAGAAATTCATAGAATGGTTCGCACTGTGCTGGGGCGAGTACATATGATGGATCTTTTAAACCTTCTTTTAGAAGGTCAATAGGAACTTCACGTTTAATTACAAGCTCATCACGGAATTTATCAAATGTTATGGGGTCTCTTCTAGGTGCTGAACAGTAGTACATTCCTTCAGGAAGTCCTTCCAAATATTTCATTCTTTCCATTACTGGAAGTGGAATCAGTTTTGGGAATAAACATTCATCAAAATCAAGCTTTTCAATTAGCTTCTCTACAAAAATATTCTCTAAAGCCCTTTGTAACGCTACAAGTGGCGGTGCGTAAAACCATTGGCCTCTTCCCGAGAATTTCTTAACCCATCCAAGTTTAGCAGCTTCTTCAGTAGGGTCTCCTTCAAAGAAGTATTTCTGCATGCAGCTTTTTGCTAAAATTGTACCTGCTTCAACTTTATTAACCTGCCTTGTGAGTATATCCGAAGGTCCACACTCGGATTCTGGAATATGAGTTGCAATAGCGCTTGTTACGTGTTTAATAACCCTGTCAATGATGTGTTTTCTTAAATCTCCTTCTTCAAGGTCTTTAAATTCAAGAATTACTTCTTCATTATTTA
>JAEYSH010000208.1 GCA_023434825.1 Methanobacteriota archaeon
AAAAAAGACGGTGAAAGGAGAATACTTGCATTCGTTGATTATATAGGATATGTAGCATCAGATAATATTGGAATAAACAGAATATCCTATCCAGAATCAGTTAGAATTATAAGAGTACCTTCAATAACTCGTTTAATGCCCAAACATATCATTTATGCATTTGAAAATGGTGCGGACGGTATATTTTTAGGTGAATATCCTGATGATATAATGTATCCCGCAATTGAAGAAAAAGTACAGGAAATTCGGTCTGAACTTATTAAAAATAGTATAGATGTGGATAGATTAATGTATTATAAGGTTTATGCGCCTTACTTTAGAGGTTTAGCAAATAAATTAACTGAATTTGATAAGCAAGTTAGTAAAGCCCTTGATAAGCTTGAAGCTGTGTTGTATAAAGCTTCTTCAAAAGACTTATAAAATCTCTTTTTTTTAATTTTAAAATTATTACAGACCCAATTATTTTGCTGTATCCAAATTAATAAATTTTTTATAAATAGTGATACAGATTAAACTATATGAAAAATGAAGGTGCCTCTGAGGAAGAAAAAAAGTATCTCCAAACTAAAGAAAGCATTATAAATAATCTTTATGACCAGAAAAACACAGAAGAAAAGTATTTAGAAACAGTAGAAAAATTATTAAAATACTGGATGGGTGAATTAGGTCCAGTTGATACTCAAAGTAAAGAAAGGCATTCCGAACTTTTAAAACTAATTGGCACGGAAGAATCTACAATTAACAAAATTAGGGAAGATATAAAAAGAATCAATGAAATGATCTCTCAAACTGAGAATAATTTGGAAAAAATCCATAAAATGGTTACTTCACTTAGAAACGTTAATCCTGAGACTAATCAATAGGATTGTGATATTTAAATGACAAAAAAAAGTGAAGTTGAAGATAATTCAGTGAAATTTGGCTCTGAAATTGAATTAAATGAGGAATTAAAAGTCACGGTTCAAGAATATTCAAAAGGAGCAAAATTAATAATAAAAAGACTGGAAGATCGAAGAACAGTAAGTATTGAATTTTTATCAGAAATAGACACATTTATAGAATATGCTAAAAAACAAGTAGAAAATAAGGATATTAGCGAAGAAATAAGGATTAAATATTTGGATTTAATTGAAGAAGAAGAGTCTTTACGCGATAGAATACTGGAAGATTTAAAAAGAAATGATAAATTGATTAAATCCATTAAAAAGAGTACTAACGCTCTGTTTAGATGATTATTTAATAAAGCTCATTTTGTCCGTATTGAAAATAATTCGCTCTCTCTCTCCCTAAGGGGAGGGTGAAGTAAAATGTTGAGCCTTTTCCATATTCTGATTCAACCCAGATTCTTCCACCATGGCGTTCTACAATTTTTTTTGCAACTGCAAGCCCTATTCCCGTTCCTTCATATTCATCGATGGTATGTAATCTTTGAAATATAGTAAATATACGATTTTTATATTCTGGTTCTATTCCAATTCCCTCATCGGAAACACTTAAAATATATTCATTATTTTCTTCTTTTGCTGAAATATGGATTTTAGGCGGCTCATCAGGTTTCTTAAATTTAATAGAATTAGTTATAAGGTTCTGGAACAATCGAGAAATTTGTTGTGGATCAGCATATACTTCTGGCAGAGGATCACAGGTAATTTCAGCACTATTATCGCCGATTAATGTTTTTAAGCTGTTAATAACCTCTTCAAGCACATCTTTAACATTAAATTTTTTGAATGCCCCGCCACGGGTCATTACTCTTGAAAATTCTAATAAATCTATAATTTGCTGCTTCATTCTAACTGATGCATCAACAATATAACCAATAAATTCATCAGCATCTTCATCAAGTTTACCTTCATAACGATAAGCTAAAAGCTGTGTAAAACTTGCTATTGTCCTTAAAGGCTCCTGTAAGTCATGTGATGCTACATAAGCAAATTGTTTTAATTCTTTATTGGAACGTTTCAACTCTTTTTCCAGCTTTTTTTGTTCATTTACATCGATTACTGCCATTTTTAAATGAACATCACTGTTATATGGCGTTTTTTCATGGCTAAAGTAAGGTAACATTTCAATTCGTGCATAAAAAATGATTCCATTTTTTCTTATTAAACCAATCTCAAATGATTGTTTGTCCATTTCTTGAAAAGCTTTTTTAAAATAAGATTGGAACAATTCTTGTGATTCATTTGCCACATACCATCTAAAAAACTTTTCAGTTATATTTTCCTTTGGAAATCCTAATAAATTGGCACCAGTAGTGTTTACTTCAACTATTTTAGTGGTTAAATCTATCGTAAAATAACCAACGGGGGCAAAATTGTAAAGATCATAATATTTTTGATGTAATTCTTCTAATTCTATTTGTGAATGTCTAAGCTCATCATTCTGCATTTCCAGTTCAATCTGGTGCACTTGAAGTTCGTGAATTAATGATTCTACATCTTCAGGAATTTTTTCTAATATTTCCTTTCTTTCCCGCAACTTTTCTTCTGCGATTTCCCGTAATTCATCTTTTTTTCCTTTTATAGTATCATCCACCCCCCCTAGGGGAATAACTAATCGAAATGGAAATAAATAATAAGATTCTATTTGGCACCATTTGTTATATCTTCAATTGCAAGAAGAATTAATCCAATACCTAATGTTTTTTTACCTATCTGTTTCCCTGACATTTTTCTTGCATTTAAAAGCATTTTTTTAGGTCCTATATTTGGAAATTCGTGTTTTACTTCGAAATTTTCAAATTTATGGTTTTCAGGCAGAATATTTTCCAGTAAATTTCTAAGTTCCGGAATATCCCATTGGTTATTTCCAAGGTTATACAATAATTTTCCTTCTGTATCTTCTTGTGCAACCTTAAATGTACTATAAAATGAATTATTTGCAGATATAACTTTTAATGTATCATCCAATACAATAAGGGGTTCACGTACAGTATTTACAATACCAATTACATAATCTAACTGATTTGTAAGCTCCTGTATTTCCTTTTGCTCTGTAATATCATTAAATGTTATTACTGCACCATCAATAATGTCTTCTGTAGTTTTATAAGGTATTATTCGTACTAAGAACCATTTTCCATCATTGGTGCGAACTTCTGCTTCTTTATAAATTACTCGATCCATTACATCTCTTATGTCTTTAATCATGTCAGCATAGTCCAAATTAGACACGATGTCTTTAAGAGGCCTTCCTATATCTGATGGTATTAAATTAATTAATTTAGTTGTTTCTTTGGTGAAACGCTTAATTTTAATATCTTTATTTACAAATATGGTTGGAATTTCAATGCTGTTTAAGAGGTTGTTCATATCATCGTTAACCTCTGAAAGTTGATCTACCTTATTTTGAAGTTCCGTGTTTACAGTAAGCAGTTCTTCATTTAAGGACTGTAATTCTTCTTTAGAAGTTTCTAACTCTTCGTTTGTACTTTGAAGCTCTTCATTCATTGACTGTAATTCTTCATTCGCTGATTTAAGCTCTTCATTTGAAGTTTCAAGCTCTTCTATTGTGGTATGGAGACGATCTTTGGTAACTCTTAAATCTTCCTCAAGTTCCCGTATACGTTTATCTTTTTTTGGAGTTGTTTCAGGGATTTTTTCTTGAATATTTTCATCAAAATCTATATCTTTGAATGTAACCATCAACAGATTCTCCATTTCCTTCGGTTGGTTAATAGGTTTAACTATTAAATCGATAGGTTGATAATCTCCGTTGGTTTTAACATCTAAATTTTTGTATATGATCTTCTTATTTTTTAAAACTGCTTCATTTATGGCAGAATTAATTTCAAATTTAATTCCTTCCCTTGCCATATCCGTAATACTTAGGTTTGCTATTCCTTCAGCAAGTTCTAAATATTTTCCGACCTTTCCATGAATAAAAATGATTCTTCCATCTCTATTTACTATTACAGTTGAAGGAGCATAATTTTCAATAAGTAATTTCTCAACATTCTTGACAATATTCCTATCAGAGGTTCCAATTATTTCTAAATCTTCAGCTTCAATATTTCCATGAGGTATTTTTGCATAGGGAAATGCTACAAAATCTTGTGCGGGACGGCGGACTCTACTTTTAGATTTAAATATTTTCCACTTATTATCAAGAGTTATAAATGAGTCTACAAAATTACCTATGCTTTCAGAGGGGCCAAGGAATAGAATACTGTCAGGTTCTAAAGCATAAGTAAATGCGGATAGTATTTTCTTTTGTGCGTCTTTATTCATGTAAATTAAAAGATTTCTACAAGAGATAGCATCAAGTTTACTAAAAGGAGGATTTATAAGGACATCATGAGGTGCAAATATTGCCATTTCCCTTATATTCTTTTTAACTTTATAACTATCACCAGTTTTAATAAAAAAACGTTTTAAATTTTCCTCACTTACATCACTTACAATAGTACTTGGATAGATTGCTGCCCGTGCAATATCTATGGCATCTTCATCTATATCAGTACCAAATAGCTGGACTTCTAGCTGTTTTCCTGTTTGATCTAGATAATCCTGGAGAATCATGGCAATAGAATAAACCTCTTCACCGGTAGAACATCCCGGAATCCATATACGTACTTTATCACCATCTGATTTTTCATCTAGTACTTCCGATATAAATTTTTCTTTAAAAGATTTAAAAGCATCAGAATCTCTAAAAAAGTTTGTAACATTAATTAGAAGTTCTTTAAAGAGTATATTTACCTCTTTAGGATGTTTTTGCATGTACTTTAAGTAATCAGAAACATCATCAACTTGATGAACATTCATTCTCCTTGCAATCCTTCTATTTATGGTGCTTTCTTTGTAAAGAGAAAAATCATGTCCTGTTCGATTCCTAATCATAATTAGAATTTTTTGAATTGAACTGAAGGCTTCTTTATCCTTTTTAATTATTCTTTCAGATGGTTTTTCACCCATACGGTTTACATAAGAAATTAAATACTCAGGTAGTTTCTTTGGGGGTGCAATGTAGTCTACTAAATTTGTATCTATAGCACTTGTAGGCATGCTTCCAGATACTGCAGAGTCTGGTTCTTGAGCCATTACCATACCATTCATACTTTTAATGGCACGGATACCAATTGTACCGTCAGATCCAAATCCAGAAAGAATTACTCCAATGGCATAATCCTCAACAGCATCTGCCAGTGATTGAAGGAAAAAATCAATAGGCCTTCTTAAACCGTGAGGCTCTTTAGGAACTGCTAAATGAAGAACATTATTTATAATTCCTATATTCTTATTTGGAGGAGTAATATACAGTTTATTTGGTTCAATGTGCATTCCATCTTCTATTTCAAGAACTTCCATTTTTGTGTATCTTTTTAATAATTCTGCCATTGAACTTTTATGGGAGGGGTCTAAATGTTGAATTAGAACGAAAGCTACTCCTGAATCAGGGGGCATATTACTAAACATTTTTCCTAAAGCTTCAAGCCCTCCTGCTGAAGATCCAATACCTACTACTGGTATTCTTATATTTTTTTTAGGATTTGGTTTGTTTTCTTCTTGATTCTTCACTTAATTCCTCCTTTTAAAATGTACTCTGCTAATTTGCTTTAAAATAAATTATAATTTGAAAATTTGATTAAATTCAAGTTATTATGTTGAATAGTATTTTTATGAGGGCATTAGTAATTATAATTTTTTATTTAAAGATAAAAATAATTAGATGATTATTTAGTTTTGTTTTAAAATATGGCTTGAAATACTTGTTTAATTTATCAAAATGAATTTATAATGGATTTATTTAATAAAATAAACTTTTTAAAATAAAAAAGATTGGCATAAGGCTAAAATAGTAATTTTAATTAATTATTAATATTATTATTAACAATAATATTAACATGCCAGATAAATATGATGAAGAAAAGAGAATGGCAAAGGAAGCTCAAAAACAGGAAAAACTGGAAGATCAACGTATAAAAACAACTAAAGAGATAATAAAAAATCTTGAAGAGCAAAAAAGGATAGAAAAGGAGCATTTAGATTTAGTAGAACAGCACCAACACTACTGGAAGAATCAAATGAAAAATACAAACAGGGATGATAGAGAACGATATGATGATCTTGAAAAAAAACTTAAAGGTGAAGATAAAATCTATGATGAAATTATAGGCCATATTAAGCAACTTGATAAGGAAATTGAGAGTTATAAGGAACATATTCCATAGCTACTGTAATTTAATTAGGTTTTTATAGAAATATCGGAAAAATAAAAAAAACTTCAAAATAAACCTAATAAAATATTGCAAATTTTTATTATATTCAATTAATAAAAATTTTTTTATAATTATTAAAACATAACTATACTC
>JAEYSH010000051.1 GCA_023434825.1 Methanobacteriota archaeon
TAGGTCTTATTAGATCTTTAGAAGTTGCTTTATTATTTTTAAGATTTTTTACGTAGCTCACTCCACGTATAATAACAACAGGAATTCCTTCATCGGCTTGGCCCATTAAAATAGATGCTGTTGATGCTAATTCATCAGCAACTGCTATACTTGTAGTTTGAAGTTCTCTACCGTATAAATCTTTTTCTCCCTTCCTATCCCAAAGGGGATTCATTCCAGATATACCAACAGCCGTCCCAATAGCGCCTTCCCTAAATGCTCTTCCCTGTGTATCTGAAATTATGATAACAACATCTTTCTGTGTCGCTTCCTTTATTTTTTTTCTTATTATTTCTGCGCTTCTATCTGGATCCTCAGGTATAGGCGTCGCAGTACCATTTTCAACATTTGATTCATCTATTCCGGCATTTGCACATACAAATCCATGTTTTGTCTCAGAAATTATAAAATCAGGACCTACAGCTATTATTTCATTTGAATTTTCAATAATAGCTTCAACAAGGTTAGGATCCTTTCCAGTTTTTTCTGCTATTTCTAACGCATTTGAGCCGGGTTTAATGGATTTAAGGTCAATTTTATTTCCTTCAGATTTTGATATTATTGTTTCTGCAATGACTATAATATCTCCGTTTTTAATTCCAATATTTTCTTTAAGAGCCGCATTCAATATCAAAGCCGCTATATCATCGCCCGCATCTACAATAGGGATACTTTCAATTCCAATGACCTTAATTTCCATTTATTCACCTTATAATGAGCAAATTTCCCATTTTTTACCTGCAAAAGCAGCTACAGAATCAACAGGATTTGTAAATTCTTTAAATTTGCCGCCGTCATAAATGAATCTAGCAGCATCTTCTGCATCACTGCATATGAATTCAACATATTCTGGCTTGGTTTGTTCATAAGTTGAAATATAGCATGCTTCATCAGCTCTAACCTTTTCAACTATTAAATCTTCATGTGTAACAATACCAATGTAAGAATCTCCCTCTAATGTTGTTGCACCTGCTATTCTAGGAGTATTAAAGTCATCTTTTTCATAGTCCATAGTAAGTAGTGTTAATGCAATTGAATCACGGATATTCATTCCAGAAGCAATTTTTTCAGCTATTATATCTGTATGTGAACCATTTGAAACAACCGCAATATCATCAACAATTCTTATACAATTATAGGCAATATAAGGGTTCTTAAAAATATCTTTTTCATGCCCTTCTTTAGGTATAATTGCTGCCCTATCATCAAAGGTATTTACCATTCTGTTGGGAAATGACCTGCTTGAAACTCTGTAAGCAACAAAATTTCCCATTTCTGTACTTCCAACTGCTAATATTCTTCCAAGATACATAATTCCACCTTAAATCCTTAAAATATTTTTTTAATTATACTGAAGCCTTAACTGCCTGATTTACAGGGAATCCTACAGGCGTGGTAATAATAATCTCACCATTTTTAGCATTTATAATTATTTGCCCTTCATCGATAACTTTCGTGTGAACTGCAATAGCTCCATTCCTTATATAGCTGGACATATCTATTCCATTAACTGTTACTTTTTTTAAACCTGCTACTGGCATTAAATAATATTCAGATGGCCCGCTGGTTTGCTGTGTAACTTGAGGTTTCCCTGATGCTGTTTGAGTCTGATCAGCAGCGCCAAAATTACTGGTAACCACAAGAAAGATCAATATAGTAAAAATAATATCTATAAAAGGCACCATGTTGAATTTAGGGTTATTATTTCGTAATTTGTTTCTATATTTGTTTACGTCCATTGTCATGGGATTACTTCCTAAATTATTGCATTAATTTACTTTCTACAATCTCTGCCTTTGTATTGCACTTTTCCATTAAAATATTGGGAATGCTTTTTTCCAGCATGCTTGGTTTGAACCCTACAAGTATGTTAGCATTATTTTCATCAATCTTTTTGACCTTTATAATCCCTTCAGCATCCATTAATGCTTCCATTGCTATTTCTGGATCAATTGCAACTTTTATTCTCATTACCGCTGATCTCCAGTTGGTCATTTTCTTTGCGATCTCTATTTTATCCATTTCATCTTCGATCTTACTTGAAATATAAGATTGGAGCGGGAATAAAACTATTGCTACTGTCAATCCTGCAATTGTAGTTATTAAAGCTATATAAATTCCACCAGCCATCGCTGTAGGATTAGTATCTATTCCCAATGCTTTGAATGTGTACCACATACCTAAAACAGTCCCAATTAAACCTAAAAGGGGAGCAACTTCAATTACCATTTTAATAGTCGATAGTCCCTTGGTCATTCTTCCCATTTCAACTATAAAAACACGTTCCATACCATCTTCAACTTCAATCTTGTTCCTGTAACCAATCTTTAAAGCTTCAGAGAATATCTTTGATATAGGATTATGATATTTCCCAATAGAGCGTAGAGCTTCAAGAGAACCTCCTCTCTCCATTGCATTATTCACCGTTTCCATAATAAGTGGTGGAGATACTTTAGATATTTTCCGTAGGTATACTATCTTTTCTAAAGATGCAAAAAGACCATATAAACCTATAATAGCAATAATATAGGTTATTACCCCTCCACTTTTGAACATTTCCATTATAGTACCGAAAGTACTGCTAAAAAATTCAAAAATCATTTTATTTGTTCCCGCTGTTTTTTATGTTAATTTCTGCTTTATTACTGTATATTTCCTTAATTATGTAATTATGATATAGTTATTTCTGATTCTTTTTAACTGTGGCCCATGATTTTCTTACAAAATCAGGTAAATTTTCATAGGAGAATCTCTTTAAAAATGCAATAGTTTTAGGATCACTTGGATATCCAGATCCAATATCCTTAAATTCTTTTTTTAATTTTTCAATTTCCATGTCTCTTTCAACTTTAGCTATAATAGAAGCCGCAGAAACAATAGGATATTTATCATCAGCTTTATGTTCAGCTATAACCTTTAGACCATTGCGGAAATTTTCCATTTCATCACAAAATCTTTGAGGTTTAACGTCCAGACAATCTATGTAAGCAATATCTGGATTTGACATTGCAATGACTTTCTTAATGGCTATTTTTTCAATTTCGTTTAAATTAATGTCTTTAGCTCTTAAGTTATCTATGTCCATAGCTTGTATATGGACGGTATGGCATTCTGCAATTTTATTTATTCTTCTTGCCAGTACTTTCCTTCTTCCAGGAGTTATCTTTTTAGAATCTTTTAACTGGAGTTTCTCTATCTTTTCCAGTTTTTCTTCTTCAACTGCAACTCCGCCCACAACAAGAGGCCCTAATACTGGCCCTCTCCCTGCCTCGTCTATGCCTACTATTTTCATGTTATTTTATAATATTTTTTAAAAAAAGTAAAAAAGACTTCAAAAAGAAGTCCAGTGGTCGCAAAGTGCTAGATGTAATAGCTTTTGCAACCAAGAAATTTATTTTTCCATAGCATAAATTTCTAATTCTATTTCATTGCTTTTAAACGCACTTCTGGTTCAAGTGCTCTTGGTTCTGCAGCGACAATTGCAGCTCCTTTAGCAACTACAGTCATTGGATCATCTGAAATTTCTACAGGAATGCCAACTTCTTCAAATATCCTTTCTTTAAGTCCTCTAAGTTGTGATGTTCCACCAACAACTACAGTTTCTCTGTAAACACCAGATATAAGTTCAGGAGACATTCTTTCAAGTATAATAGCCAATGCTTCAATGAGTTTTGCTACAACTGGTTCTGCAGCGTCTGCAACTAATTTTGAATCAATTTCTATTTCTCTTGGCTTGTTAGTTTCCATATCTTTACCAATTACTGTTGTTTTTACGATTTCAAGATCTGTACCAGAATTGACCATTCCTACTTCCATTTTAGCTTTTTCAGCTTCATGAATTCCTATTTCAACGCTAAATGTTTCTTTAACTTTATCCACGATATTATCATCAATATTATCTCCACCAAGCCTTACAGTTTCAATATCTGTAATTCCACCCAGTGAAATAACCACAATATCACTTGAACCTGCTCCAATATCAATAACCATGGTTCCTGATGCTTCTGCAATTGGCAATCCTGCACCTATAGCTGCTGCAAGCCCTTCACTTATAACTAAAACATAACTTGCTCCCGCTTTTCTACCAATTTCCTCAACTGCATTTTTCTCAACTTCAGATGCGTCTCCAGGGATACCTATAACAATCCTATCAATATGATCCATAGATTCTCCTGCACCTTTATCCATTGCGTAAATTAAAAGAGCTTCTGCTTGAGCTACACTTTCTATAACACCTTTTCTAAGTGGTCTTACTGCAATAATATCTTCTGGTGTCCTTCCAAGCATTGATTTTGCATCATTACCTACTGCAAGCACATATGAAGTGTCTTCTTTTTTAACTGCCACTACTGATGGTATTTTGTAAAGATCAAACTTATCTCCTGATGGTTTTGCAACGACAGTGTTAAGAGTACCTAAATCAATTCCTAATGTATTAGTCATACCTTCCTTAATTACTTCATCTTCTTCTTTCTTTCTTCCAAAAAGATTCATTTTATTCCTCCTTTAAAATATCTTCAAATCTTATAGCAAATACTTTATTAGCTTTAGCGACTTCTTCGATTTTTTCAATGTGTTCTTCATCTGTTGATATCAAAACTGTTGATAATGCAACATCTGCCATTTTAAATAATGGATCGGCCACATTTCTGACAAATTTAGGCATCCATTTGGTTATATAAACATCAGATTCTATAAAACCAGTTGTTTTATCCTCTAAAAGGAAAGATGCATTAACTGTGGTTTTTTCAATATCGCCTAAAAATTTCTTAATACTATCTTCCGGCCCTACGCTAAGCATCAAGTTAGATTCCTCTTCAACATAATATGGGGCTATTTTAAGATATGCCCCTCCGTTTTCTTTAGAAATAAGGCTTAATTTCCTAATTTTACTGGTTTCACCATATAACATGATAAAATCAAACTTTTTAGTTACAAAAGATTCTCTTGAAGTTATATGTTCTCTAAAAAGTATTTGAACTCTATCTTTGTTTAGTATGGCTTCATAGGCAACATTATTAACCATTTCTTCATTACCAGCGATAACACACCAAATTTTATCTGAATCCTGTACTGTTGATACTTTCGCAGCCTGTCTTAACGTTTTGATTTTGTCTTCAATCATAAACTACCACGTCTTCTTCATGGTAAAATCCATATTAATTGGATAATTAAATAATTTTTTCATATTACTAATTTTACATACTTTTAATTTGTATATTATATTCCTCACGGTAAAACTATTAAAAGTATGCCCAAATCATTACCTATAAATTATCTAATTATATATTTTTATTATGACAATTTATTAAACTAAATGCTTATATAAACTTTTATAAATTGATAAAATAGTAAATTAAATGCATATTAATAGATTTAAAAGTTGCAAAAAAGATAATAAATACTATTATTTTAACAAAAAGATATTTAAAGGTTTTTATTTTTGTTATAGTAATTCTCTTATTCATTTACATCGAATAAAAAACTACTCATATTATATATAACATATAATAATAGTGAATAAAACCTATTAAAGATAAATAAATAATGATATTTATTTAAATCCATTATTATTCAAAATTACAAACTTGTGATATAAATGTTCGTCAAAGGGACTTTAAAAAAAGCAGGCGTGCTTCTAACATTATCAGTTTTACCATTCCTATTTGGATATGCCATATTGACTTTTATACTTTTTTCAATTATTGCGTTCATAATGCAATTTTTTAGAGACCCCAAAAGGAATGTACCTGAAGGAAAAGGAGTTATTGTTGCTCCTGCAGATGGTAGAATACTAAAAGGCCAAATAGACAAAATAGAAATTGTAGAATATGATCATCAGTTAATGGAACACATTTTAAATAAAGGGGAGAAAGGAATTCGAGTAAGTACATTTATGTCCCCCTTTGATGTCCATGTAAATCGCGTTCCAATCTCCGGGAAGGTAGTAGATAGTATCTATTGTCCTGGAAAATTTAAAATTGCAAAGGGAGATATAGAAACAGTAAATGAAAAAAACCTTGTAGTAATAGATTCTGAATATGGAAAATTTGGCGTTATTCAGATTGCAGGGTTTGTTGCAAGACGTATTGTACAATATGTGAATGTAGGCGATGAAGTGGAAAAAGGTGATCGTCTGGGAATGATTAGATTTGGTTCTAGAGTTGACTTAATATTGCCCTATGAAAATTGTGAATTAATGGTGGAAGTAGGTGACAAACCAAAGGCTGCTGAAACTATAATAGCAAAAATGTTAAAAAATAGTTAAAATTAACTTCAATTTTGTTTTTAAATTACCTATGAATTAATAATATTCCAAATAAATCAATAAAAAGCCATCTATTAATTTTATATTTGTTGATTTTCAGATGAATGAATTCAAATTAAATTTATATTAATTTTTTTTTAAAAAATATTAAAAAAGTATTTGGGACATCATAATAGCCTTTTATTTCATGTTTTTACGGGATAAATATATTTATACTAATAGTCAATGATTAACCGTGGGTAAACATGAATATGAGATATTACACATCTATTGCAGATTTAGTTTCAATTGCTAACGCATCTTCTGGATTTTTATCAATAATAATGATAAGTATGGGTAATTTTGTACTCGCTTCCAAATTCATGTTAATTGCAGTCATATTTGATGCCATGGATGGATGGGTTGCTAGAAAAATAAATAGAGATGATGAATTGGGTTTTGGAAAAAATATAGATTCATTATCAGATATTATATCATTTGGCGTAGCTCCCGGAATGCTTTTGTATTCTACAAGTTTAAATTCAGGTATGGGCTACATTGGTATTATAATAGCACTTCTCATAGTTATTTGCGGCATATTACGTCTTTCCAGATTCAATGTGATTACAAGCTCATCTGACAAATATTTTATTGGGTTACCTATACCTACAACTGCGTTAATATTAGGATCTTTTTATCTTTCAGGGTTTTTTAGCAGCAATATAGCACTAATTATTATGATAGCGGTTTCATTGATGATGATCAGCACTGTAAAATATCCTAAATTTAGAGGTCTTAAAACATTAGTTGCTGGAGGCATTTTAATTATTGCAACACTTTTACCCCAAAGTATTTCAGCAATAATAGCCTATTTTCCCACAAAGCTTTTATTTATTGTTATGCTACTATACTTATTGGCAATACCATTAAAAGATTTGTACAAACGATTCCTAAGAAGTGGTCCACATGTTAGATAAAATTAGAGGAAAAAAAGATGACGAAGATAAAAATGTTCCTAATCTTCGTGGAAATGATAAAAAGAAAAATGATTCTGATATAGGAGGGCGTCTTAAGGGCATGGTAAGCCGAGTATCTGGAAAAAAAGATACAGATAAAAAGGATGAAAAAAGAGCCCCTCCCGAAAGAAAAATGCCAAGGCCAATGCCCAAGCCTATGGCTAAACCTGGCGAAAAACCAAGACTTAAGCCTCCTCAAAGAAAACCAGGAGATAAAAAGCCTGGGAAAAAACCTGCAGGGGCAGGAATAGGGGCAGGATTAGGCGGATTTGGAAAAAAAATTCCAGACGATGATCAAAGAACCCTAGTAGGTGCGGCTGTTTTTGCAGTTATACTT
>JAEYSH010000185.1 GCA_023434825.1 Methanobacteriota archaeon
AATCTTCATTCATTAAAAAGCCAACCGATATACTTTTAATCACTCCCGAATCGTTAGAAGTAATTTTAATGAATAAAGAGAGAGAAATAAAGAACTCTATTTTTAAAAATCTCCAATACATAGTTATTGATGAGATACATTATTTTGCTGATTCTGATAGGGGAACACAGCTAAATTCAATAATAAACAGTAGAATTAAAGCTTATTGCAGTAATGATGTTTCAAAAATAGGATTATCCGCCACGGTAGGAAATCCAGAGACTATTTTAAACTGGTTGACTTCAAATGAAAATAGTGAAGTTGTAGCTGATATAAACAGCAGACCTTTTCAATATAAGGTTATATATGCCGATGATTTCAAGATAATTCAAGTTTTAAAGAAATATCTTGACAAAAAGTTAGTTTTCTTTGTTCATTCACGTAAAGAAGCTGAAAAATACAATAATTTATTTAAAAAACATTTGAAAATAAAAAATATTTTTATCCACCACTCTTCAATCCATAAAGATGCAAGGGAAGAAAATGAAAGTAAATTTAAAGAAGTTAATGCGGGTTTAATGATAAGTACCAGTACTTTAGAGCTTGGAATTGATATTGGAAACATAGATATTGTAATGCAGAAAAATCCACCGTCTAATGTTAGTTCTTTCCTTCAAAAAGTAGGAAGAAGTGGTAGACAGACAAAAATTCAAAGGACCATAATTTTTTGTGATAGTGACGAAGAAGTTATCAAGACACTTGCAGAACTATCTTTAATGGAAGAGAAGAAATTAGAACACATTAAAATACCCGAAAAGCCAAAGGATATTTATTTCCATCAAATATTAAGTACTATTTTTGAATATGGGAGAATAAAGAGGAAGGATCTGTTTTTTATTCTTAATGAGTCTTATGTGTTTTCTAAAATTGATAAAAAAGAATATACTTATTTTATAGATAATATGGTTGAAAAAGGTTTTATTGAGGAAAACGGACCTTATCTTAATTTAGGAGATTCATTTGAAAAAGAATTTGGAAAAAGAAACTTTTTAGAGTTTTATAGTGTATTCTGGCCTATCTATGAATTTAGTGTTCAAGAAGGGCGTAAAACTATTGGAAGTTTAGATGCTTCATTTGTAATCAGCACTTTAAAAAATGGTTCTAATTTTGTTTTAGGCGGCGAAGTATGGACAGTGACTAAAGCAGACCATGATAATTTCAAATTAGGGGTTAAAAAAGCAAAAGAAGGAGTAGTCCCCAACTGGAAAAGCGGAGGAGGAACCATGGACTATTTATTAACCCGGAAAATCTATGATATTTTACTTGGTAATTACAATGAAGAACTATTAGGAGATTTTGATCCCGTTAGCTATAAAATAATAAAAGATCTCCAAGAAGAAAGTAAGATTTCAGGTTTCGAGAAAGGTAAAATACCTGTTGAATTTGCTTTTTATGAAAACAGAATTTTTATATATACATTTGGTGGATTTAAAGTTAATTCATTGATTTCTACTATTTTTAAGTTTTACCATGAAGTAAGCGGCATTCGAGATACTCCATATTACTCTTCTTTTAAATTTAAGAGCCTCAAAATGAGTGATGTTGAAAATATACTCTATAATATTAAAGATATTTTAGAAGATGAAAAATTAAATGAATTTATGCTCACAAAAACAAAGAAATTCATTAAAAATAAATTCATTAAATATTTACCTGATCAAGATCAGGCAGAATTAAAGACGCAGATTTTATTTAATAAAGAAGATACAATTGACTTACTTGAAAATAATTCTTTAAAAGAGATTGATTCATCTGATTTTAGTAAATGGTAGTTTAATAGTTTTTAGTCATCAGATTTACTAGATAGACTCATGCCGAAGTCAATATACCTTCCATTACAGTTTAAAACAATTAAATTCTTTCGTGTTCTGGTCATTGCAGTATAAACCATAGAATCCAGATTTTCTCCACCTTTCCATTTCTCAGGGATTAGCATTATGACATGAATCGCTTCCCAACCCTTAAAACTGTGAATTGTGCTTATTTTCAAACGACTATCGTCAGTTGGAAACGCTTTTTTGTGGCGAGAATATTTAGACCTTTTATCTACTTCAAAAACATGATTCACTTTAATTCCACGTCTTTCAAACAGTTTAACTGCAGTCATTCCCATTTTCTTTGTTGGAAGAAGGATAACAATATCTGATGCATTCCCTTCACCGTATCCTTTCTGCTGATATTTAAGCACCGAATAAGCATCTTTCAAAGCTTTTTGCCATTCCTTTTCCTTAATATTTTTCCATTTTAAAATAGGGGGTCTTTCAAATAGCGTTAGCTGAGCATATTCTTCTGTATCTAACTGCTGGTCCAAATTAAATGTTTTAGCGAATTTATTGGCCACATCCCCAATCTTTGGAGGCAGTCTGTAAATGGTGTTAAGCTCTCCCCATCTTCCTCGGAACTTAACATTGCCCATATTATCAATCCAGCTAAGTTCCCGGCCGTAGATGTTCTGATTTTTATCACATACAAATAAAAGCTCGTCACGTTCATTTAAAAATTTAGATAACAGATTATACCATTCCCATTTGCAGTCCTGCCCTTCATCCAGGAGTATGGCATCGAATTTAAACTTTTCAATGTCATTTTTAGAGATTGCATCTTCAACTGCAGGAACAATCTCATTAAAGTAATTACTTGGCCTCTCCACATCTAATTCATTTAAAATGTCATTACAGAAGCCGTGGAAATGGTTAAACACAATATTTTTCCATTCAAAGTCAAAGGGTGTCTTTGAAATCATATCTTTAATATAATGCCAGAGAGTTAGGTTAAATGTTAATACAAGAACTTTTTTACCTTCAGATGCTAATTTTGCCGCCCTATAAGCTATAACAAGTGTTTTCCCACTTCCGGCAGCTCCCCGTATACGCCTATGCCCTGGTTTGGGTTTGGAATGGTTTTTCTGTTTATTTGTTAACTCAAGTTTTAAAGCTCCTCTTTTACTGTGAAATGGAGGATTAAGCCAGAATTCTAATTCATCAGCCCATTCGGAATCCATATATCCTGTTTTATAATCAGCCGCCGGAACAACATAATTAAGATTTTCTTCACTCAAATCATCGTATCCTACTATTACGGGATATTCTGGATTATTAAACAATTCTCTTGCTTTTTCTCCGTTTAAATTATGAATATATATCCCAGTTTGAGTTACTCCAAATAATCGCTTATCTTCATCAATTTTCTCACCCATATCTGGAACTATCTGTTGTATTATCTTGTTCCTGTAATGATTCACATTTTTTATATAAATTGAAGTGTCATAGACCTCTTCTTCAATTTCTTTAACCTTATAAATCATTAATCCAACATTAGGATTTAAAATAACAATATTAGGGCTACTGTTATTTAATTGTGGCCTGATAAAGATTTTCCATTCTGGAGGTAAGTTATCATCCAGAAATTGTGCCAGTGATTTCTCTCCTTCAGTTAAAGGGTCTTGAAATTTTTCAATAAGCTTCCATGAAGGATAAATTCTACTATTATTCAAAACAAATTACTCCAATATTTAAAATTTAAATTAAATTAAAAGGTATAGATTTAGATTTGTATTTATAATAAAAATACTTTTATAATCCCCTAATTTATTATATATAACGTTTTGATTAATAATTCGATTAAAAATTTCTGGCTAAATCATTAAATCGGTAAATTTATTAATTTCTGAGTTTATAATAATATAAAATAAAAGAGCATTTTTGAGGTAATTTATGAAAAAAAATAACTCTCACTCAACAAAAAACATGCCTTTAACGAGTGCAGAACGCATATTAGCAGCTTTATTTGCATTTGGATTCATTTTAGGCTTTATATTGACACCATTAGGAATCGAGCCCCGTATGCCCGAAC
>JAEYSH010000223.1 GCA_023434825.1 Methanobacteriota archaeon
AAAATAAAGAGATTTAAATGTTAATTTTTATTATAAATCCATTAAATAATTACTTGGAGACCACTAATACGTTATTATATTAACTTATCGATAAATATATAATACTTAATACTAAATCATTATTCAGAGGAAATTGAAGATGATTAAATGCAGAGCGCAAAAATTCTAATTGTGGAAGATGAAAGCATTACGGCATTAGCCATTAAACATAAACTGAAGCGTTTAGGTTATAGCGTGCTTGCCATAGAATCTTGTGGTATTGAAGCTATTAAAAAGACAGCTCAATTAGAACCAGATTTAATTTTAATGAATATTGCCCTTAAAGGTAATATGGAAGGTATTGAAACTGCTCATAAAATAAATAAACGCTTTAATATTCCTATAATATATTTAACTGCTTATTGTGATGATGATATACTTGAAAAAGCTAAATTAACAAACCCATATGGTTACATAAACACGCCTTTTAGCGATACAGATTTAAAAATTGGGATTAAAAATGGACTTTACAGACATCAATTTGAACTTGAAGATATAAATAAACGAAATAAAGCAGAAGAAAAATTAAAGGAAAGTGAAGAAAAATACAGAACTCTTTTCAATTTATCACCAGATAATGTAATACTCATTGGAGTAGATGGAAAATTATTGGATGTAAATGACACAGCATTGGAAAATACGGGATTAAGAGCTTCTGATTTAATTGGAAAGCATTTTAAAGATCTTAAAATATTGCCTGAAGAAGATATGTTTTTGCATATTAAAAAAGTATCCCAAATTTTAAATGGAAAAGCTATTGGCCCCTATGAATCAAGATTCATTGATAAAGATGGTCAAATTCGTTTTGTTGAAACTCATATTAAACCATTAGAAAAAGATGGAAATTTATTCGCATTACAAATTATTTCTCATGATATTAACAATCGTAAAAAAGCAGAAAATGCACTGAAATTATCAGAAGCTTACTATAGAACTATTTTTGAAAATACAGGCACTGTAACTCTAATTATAGAAGAAAATATGATAATTTCTTTAATGAATCATGAAGCAGAAAAGTTTTCAGGTTATTCAAAGGGTGAAATTGAAGGTAAAAGGAAATGGTCGGAATTTATTGCTAATAAAGATGATTTGCAACGTATGGAAGAATATAAAAACCTTAGAATTAATAATTCTAATTCAGCTCCGAGAAATTATGAATTTCAGATAAAAACTAAAGATAATATAATTAAAGATGCTTTTGTAACTGTATCTGTTATTCCGGGTACAGATAAAAGCCTGGTATCTTTATTAGATGTTACTGAAAAAAGAAGATCAAGAAAGGCATTTATTGAAAGCGAACAAAAATACAGACAGCTTGTTGAAAATGCGCATGAAGGAATATGTTCAATTGACCTTGAAGGAGCTATAACCTTCGTTAATCCTCGAATGGCAGAAATACTTGGTTACACCGTGCCAGAAATGCTAAAAAAATCTTTTGAATCATTTATTGATGAAAAATTCATTGGTATTGTGCAAAACCATCTGAAATCTCCTGCTAAAGCATTTAAGGGACATTATGATTTTGAATTTATTAAAAAAGATGGAGAAACAGTCTATACCAGTATAGAAACTTCAATTATTCTTGATGAAAATGGGAATGAAAAAGGTATTTTGGCTTTAGTTGCAGATATAACAGAACGTAAAAAAACAGAAGAAGAATTAAAAGAAAGTGAAGAAAAATTCCGTGAAGTATTCAACAATGCTAACGATATGATTTTCCTTTATGAATTATCAGAAAAAGGAATGCCTGGAAACTTTATAGAAGTTAATGATGTTGCCTGTGGAAAATTAAATTATAATGCTTATGAAATGTGTAATAAAACATTTTTAGATATTGCCTTAATCCAAAAAGATGTGAAAATGAATCATATCAGTGAAAAAATGTTGAATGGAGAACATGCAATATTTGATGCTGATTTAATAGGTAGTGCTGGAAATAAAATCCCTGTAGAAATAAATAATCATTTTTTTAAGCTTAAAAATGCCATTGTAGGCCTAGCAATTGCACGTGACATTACAGAACGTAAAAAAGCTGAAAATGCCCTCAAAGAAAATGAGAGGTATATGAAAACAATACTGGCAACTATTCAAACAGGAATTGTTGTAATCGATGCTAAAACAAAAGAAATCATTGATGTTAATAGAGCTGCAATTAATCTTATTGGCGGTATAAAAGAAGATATAATTGGTAAAAAATGCCATAAATTTATTTGTCCTTATGAAGATGGAAAATGCCCTATAACTGATCTTAATCAGAAAATAGATAACTCTGAAAGAATTCTTCTAACATTAAATAATGAAGAAATACCTATAATAAAAAGTGTGGTTCCAGTAACTTTAAAAGGACGTAAATGTATTCTTGACAGCTTTATTGACATAAGTGAACTTAAAAAATTAGGAAAATCTCTTAAAGAATCCAAAGAAAAATATAAAGCCTTAATAAAAGCATCGCCCGAGGCTGTTGTTGTAACAGATCTATATGGAAACATAACATTTGCATCACCTAAAACTCTTGAACTATATGGTTTTGAAAGAAAAGAAGAACTAATTGATAAAAATGCTTTTGAATTCATAGCTCCAGAATGTCATGAAAAAGCAATATCAGATGTAGAAAAAATAATTGAAGAAAATACTCATAGAAATTTAGTATACAAATTTATAAAGAATGATGGCACTCCTTTTATTGGAGAATTAAATCTATCCATAATTAAAGATAATAAAAGAGAACCACAATCTGTTATTTTTATATTAAGAGATATAACCGAGATTAGAAAAGCAGAAAAACAAATAAAAAGAGCCAATATATACCACCAGGGCCTTATTGAGGCTAGTTTAGATCCATTAGTTACTATTGGAGAGAATGGGAAAATTACCGATGTAAACAGCGCTACAGAGACAATAACTGGTTATTCTCGTAACGAGCTTATTGGAACTGATTTTTCGGATTATTTTACAGAACCTAAAAAAGCAAGAGAAGGTTATCAGAGAGTTTTCAATGATAGTATTGTAAAAAATTACGAATTAGAAATTAAACATAAAGATGGACATATTATTCCCGTTTCTTATAATGCTTCAGTTTATAAAAATGAAAATGACGAAGTCATTGGAGTTTTTGCAGCAGCCCGTGACATAACAGAGATAAAAAAAGCAGAAAAAAATATCAAGAATTCACTCAAGGAAAAAGAAGTTTTACTTCGAGAAATTCATCATAGAGTGAAAAACAATTTGCAAATTATTTCTAGTTTATTAAGTCTTCAATCAAGTTACATTAATGATAATGAAGCACTGGATGTTTTCAAAGAAAGTCAAAACAGAGTTAAATCCATGGCAATGATTCATGAAATGCTTTACAAATCAGATAGCCTTATAAAAATTAATTTTGGACATTATATTAATGAATTAACAAATAATCTAGTTTATAACTACAAAATAAGCCCAAATATAGTACAAATAGAACAAAATATTGATAATATCTATTTTGATGTTAACACTTCAATCCCCTGTGGCTTAATTGTAAATGAACTTGTATCAAATAGTTTAAAACATGCTTTTCCCCGGTTTAAAACATCTGAATTATTGAGGAACTCTTTTAATATTTCCCAATTTGATCAAGGCAAAATAAACATTGAACTTAAAGCTGATGATGATAATTATATTATCACAATTGCCGATAATGGAATTGGGTTTCCAGATAATATTGATTTTAGAAAAACTGATTCTTTAGGATTAGAACTTGTAAATAATCTGGTTGAACAACTAGATGGAAGCATAGAGCTTGATAAAACTGGAGGTACTAAATTTACCATAAATTTCAAACTTGATGATTATGATGAAAATATATAGTGCCTAATAAACTTTTAGAGTCCATATTATAATGATATTTAATTAAATGATCCTTCAAATACCGCTTTACATGATTAAATCCAATAAACTTGTTTAATTAAATAAAAAAATTTGTATATTATTAAATACATATCATAAAGATGTAGAGAAATTATTAAATAAATCATTAAAGGAGAGATAAATATGAAAGAAGAAGTTTTTTTCAGTAAAGGAATGCCTCATGTAAAAAAAGACTATCCCGACCTTTATGAAGCTATAGTTGGATTAAATAATGCTACATACACTGGTAAAGTTCTTGATTATAAAACTCAAAAACTAATTGCTATTGCAGTAAATGCAGCAGCTTCTGATGATAGAGCTATCCGAAAACAGATGTTAAGTGGAATGAAAGAACTTGGAATTACAAAAGATGAGATAATGGATGCTTTAAAAGTCGTTCTTTTAACTGCAGGAAAACCAGCATTTACTAAAGCGGTGGCTATACTATACAAATTACTTGAAGACCCAGATTTAGTGAGTTGTATTTAATTACTTAATTTTCTTTTTTTTAACGTGTTAATAAGTAGTTTAAAATGAATGATCTTCTTGAATTATTAAAAGGAGAAATCTACGTTCTCTGAAGCTGCAGATGAAGTAGCAGACCAAATTATTCAAAATCCTTCTCTTTTTGATTTATCGGAAATTATTAAGTGAATTAAATGATCTATTACGTGGCAGATCGGGTTATGCTTTAGAAAATTTACCAATAGTACATATATGAAACTTACAGGATTAGCAAAAAAGATAATTTTCGAATCGTTTTATGGCATGTCTTTAGAAAAAAACTTAAACCTCTATTTGTAACTATAAAATAAATTTTTTAATTAATTTGTAAAGGTCTTCTGGTAATAATGAACTTTCAATATTCGCCCTATGGTGTTGTATTAATTTTAAGTGCAATAATAGTGCTTTATTTGGCTATTTATAGTTATAAAAAACGCTCTTCTAGTTTGCACACTTATTTTATACTTTTAATGGCTTCAGTGTTTTTATGGTGCTTTGGATCAGCAATGGAATTTTTCAGCGTTGAAATAGGGGTAAAAATTTTCTGGATTAAATTCAGCTATTTAGGTGTGGCTACTGCAGCCCATTTATGGTTAATATTCGTGCTTAAATATGTCAATTACGGAAAATATCTCAAAGCAAGATACTTTACATCATTATTCTTAATTCCTGCTTTTGTTTTGATAATGGCATTCACCAATGAATGGCATGGACTTCTATGGCCCAGCATTACACCTACTTCAAATATTCCAGGATCATTTTTAATTTATGAACATGGACCTGTTTTCTGGATTAGTATAATCTACAGTTTTGGGATTATATTAAGTGGAATTGTTATTTTATCTAAAGTACTTTTAAATTATCCTTCAAAATACCGAAATCAAATTTATTTTCTTTTATTTAGTGGTTTAGTACCTCTAATTTTCAGTATTTTTTATACAGAAAGCTTTGTAAAAATCCCCGGACTAGATATTACTCCTTTTGCTTTCACCATATCCGGAATATTGCTTGCAATTAGTATTTTCAGATATAGATTTCTTGATATTATCCCTCTAGCCTACAATATACTATTTAAAAATATGGTAAATGGCTTTTTAGTCTTTGATTATAACGATAAATTAATAGAAGTAAATAAAGCAGTCTCTTTAATTAATGTAAAACATTCAGATATTGGGAAATCTGCAAAAGAGGTATTAAATACATTTCCTGAAATTCTATCACTCTATGAATCACTTCAGCCAGAATCTGAAATTTATTTAAATGATCCAGTAAATCAATGGATTCAAGTTCAAATTAGTCCAATATACGATAATAACCTATTTCATGGAAAATTAATATTAATTCAAGATATAAATGAACGAAAATCTGTGGAAAAAGAGCTAAGTGATAGTGAAGAACGTTATAGGGTTTTAACAGAACTTTCACCCGATGCTGTTCTGGTAGTTATTGATAGAAAGATAATATTTGCCAACAAATCAACTTTAAAGCTTCTGGATGCAGAAAATATAATGGAAGTCATTGGTAAAGATATTTTAAGTTTTATACATGAAGATTTTAGAGAAATTTCAAAAAAACGGCTGCATGAGGTATATGTAGAAAAAAAACCTTTAGATTTTTTAGAAGAGAAAATAATTACACTAAAAGGTGAAATAAAGGATATAGAAGTAGGAGACGTTCCTATTATCTACAATAATCAACTTGCAATTCAACTTGTAATAAGGGATATTACAGAGCGTAAAAAACTGGAAGAAGAGCTCAAAAAATCTCTTAATGAAAAAGATCTAATGATGAAGGAAATACATCACCGGGTAAAAAATAACTTAATGATTATTCAAAGCCTCCTTCAGCTTCAATCAAGATATATAAAAGATGAAGATGCATTAAATATTTTCAGAGAAAGTCAGAATCGTGCTAAATCAATGGCCCTTATACATCAACGTTTGTATCAATCTGAAAATCTTAAAAGAATTGATTTTGGAGATTATACAAAAAATTTAGTCATTGATCTTTTTAGAAGTTATTCTGCTAACTCAAATCAAATAAAACTCCATGTTGATGTGGATAATGAAACTCTAGACATTAACACAGCCATTCCATTAGGTTTAATCCTTAATGAATTAGTTTCTAACAGCCTTAAACATGGATTCCTCGATGGAAAAGAAGGCCACTTAAATGTTGAATTCCATTTAAATTCTAAATATAGATTAATGGTATGCGATGATGGAATAGGGATTCCAGAGGGACTTAACCATGAAAACACAGATTCTTTAGGATTAATGTTAATATATAGCTTATCCGATCAAATTGGAGCTGAAATTAAATTAGACAGATCAAATGGAACCAGATTTGATATAGAATTTGAAGAACAGTACTAATACATATAAAAATATAAAAGATTTATAACTTTAGAAGCATATAAGCTAATTTTTCTTATTTTGCGAGTTTAACACTCCCATATTTTGATAATTTTCCAGTAAATTTAATTTCACCAAGTTGAAGGTAATAACCCATCAAAAATGTAACTGGAAAGACTATAAAAACCATTAATAGATTAGTATAGAATTCTGAAACTTTAAATATTATAAATATTTCTCTAAAAATACCAAATATAATTGGATGAATGAGATATGTGGCATAAGAACTTATAGAAATCTTTTTAATCAAATCATAAGCTTTAGATCTAAAAAAAGCTTTATTTACTTTAGTTATACAGTAAGTAACTATTTTAACAGCCATATATACAATTATAGTAGAGAAAACTAATTCTAATGTTACATCAAATTGATTATACAGTTTATATCTTAAATAAAGGAACAATATTAAAATTACAAGTAAAACAGGAACTATATAACTCAAAAGCAATTTTTTGTAGTATTCCTTTGAAAATACTTCATTAACATTAAATTTTAATCTCTTATAATTTTCATTAAACCAGCACAAAGCTATTCCTAAGAAGAATACCCAATAGAAATTTGTTAATGGTTCCATTATACCAAATTTAATGTTTAATAATAAAATAAGCATGTAAACTAATAAAGCTGCTAAAAATATATGAATTATGTTTCTAGATTGAGTAAATATAGGATAGATTAAATAATACACCAGTAAAACACCAATAAACCATAACCAGTAAAGAGACGTCGCATTAGGAGACCACGGTGGGAAAATGCCCTGGAGACATAATATAATAGTTAAAAGATATGATATACTTATCTTATCCCAAAAAGGCAATAAAAAAGACAATCCGAATCCTAAAATGATTGTAAACAAATAAAGAGGATATATCCTTTTGAATCTTTTGAAATAAAAATTTTTTAGATTTTTTGAAGATATTTTTGGATAATTATAATA
>JAEYSH010000085.1 GCA_023434825.1 Methanobacteriota archaeon
ACAGATCAAGTTACAAGTCAACTTTGTGGAGTTAGTCGCCTTAGTTTCCTTGATAGATATTTAACTCTCTGGATTTTTCTTGCAATGGCTTTAGGAATTTCATTAGGATATTTCATTCCCGGAGTTGAGTCATTCATAAGTAGCTTTTCTATTGGAACCACAAGCATACCCATAGCCATAGGTTTAATTTTAATGATGTATCCTCCACTAGCAAAAGTAAAATATGAAGAATTAGGAGATGTGTTTAAAAACAAGAAAATTTTAGGGCTAGCTATATTCCAAAACTGGGTTATAGCACCTATTTTAATGTTTTTATTAGCAGTTGTCTTTTTAAGTTCATATCCAGAATATGTAACTGGTTTAATTTTAATAGGGATAGCTCCGTGTATTGCAATGGTAATAGTCTGGAATGAACTTGCAAGAGGAAATACAGAATATGCAGCAGGGCTTGTAGCATTTAATAGCGTATTTCAAATATTATTTTACAGTGTTTATGCCTATGTATTTATTACAGTGCTTCTTCCAATCTTCGGAATACAAGGAAGTGTTGTAAATATCACTATAGGGCAAATAGCGCAAAGTGTATTTATTTATCTTGGAATCCCTTTTTTAGCAGGGATAACCACAAGATTTTTATTAATAAGAAGAAAAGGCAAAGACTGGTATCAAAATCAATTTATCCCTAAAATCAGCCCCATCACATTAATAGCGTTATTATTCACCATTATCGTGATGTTTAGCTTAAAAGGTAACTTTATAATTCAAATACCTCTTGATGTGGTTCGTATTGCAATTCCATTATTGCTTTACTTTGTTATAATGTTTTTCATAACATTTTATTTAGGTTTTAAAATTGGAGCAGATTACTCTAAAACAACCACAATATCTTTTACAGCAGCAAGTAACAATTTTGAACTTGCAATTGCTGTTGCAGTAGCTGTTTTTGGTATAGGGTCGGGAGTTGCATTTGCCACCGTAATTGGTCCTTTAATAGAAGTTCCTGTGCTTATTAGCCTTGTAAATGTAGCATTAATATTACAAAGAAAATATTTCAAAAAATAAAGAATTAAAAATTACAAAAATGGGGGAAAACTCAAATGGAAGATAATAAATGTGGATGTGAAGACATCAAAAAAGATAAAAAAATTGAAGAAAAAGTTAAAGAAGATAACAGCTGCGGATGTGGCGAAGAAACAATAAAAACATCACAAGAAGATTCTGAATGTGGATGTATTGAAGAAACAATAGAAACTCCTGAAGAAGATTGTGGCTGTGGTTGTGAAACAGAAACTACAGAACCACAAGAAGATACAGGATGTGGTTGTGGTTCAGAAAGTACAGAAACATCTGAAGATACCGGCTGTTGCGGAGCTATTGATTATCCTGATTTATCAAAGGTAGAGAATCCTGAAAAACCTAAATTCATAGCTGATGATGAATTTATTAAAGAATTTGAAGATTACGCTCACTCTTTAGGTATTATTAGTATAGGATATACTATACTTACTCCAGAATTGCTTATTAGGGATAAATTCGTTCAATATCCATTTACCATCGTTTTAACTATGGAAATGGGCAAAGATATTATCGAAACTCCCCCAGGTAAGGATGCACAAGATCTAAATGATACAGCATATATGAAATTAGGCATTTTAACCACTAAACTATCTGATTACCTTAGAAAAAATGGTTTTGCAACTGAAATCGCCAATCCCATGGGAGGAATTGTTAATTTCTCAGCACTTGGTCAGGAAGCAGGTTTAGGTTATATTGGAGAAAGTGGTCTTTTAATAACTCCTGAACTTGGCCCTAGAGTAAAAGTTTCAGCTATATTTACAAGTATTTCTAACTTACCACTGAACGAAGATAATGAACATGATTGGATACCCTATTACTGTGATAAGTGCGGTAAATGTGTTAAAGCATGTCCAGAGAAAGCGTTAATAGAAAAAGAAACCTGTTGTGGTACTGAAATTGAACTTATACAGAAAAAATGTATAGGTTGCAGTCAGGGCTGTACTTACTGTATAGAAGCATGTCCATTTGAAGAAAAGGGATATGAACACGTTAAAAATAAATTTGAGAAAATGAATGCCAAATTAAAAGAAAAGCAAGATAAGAAGTTTAAAGTTGAATTATGGGATAATTGGGCTAAACAAAACTCAAATATGTTCGATGATTTAGTTAAGGGTTCAGCTGTAGTAATCGTCATGACTGAAAATAAAGAAAAGCTAGTCTTTTTAGAAAAAGGTGATGATGGCTTTAATATAAGTATAAAACCTCTAATAGAATTAGATAGTTCTAATGCAGATTTATTATTTGTTATTGACGAAAAAGATATTGGAAATATATTAAAATCTGATGATCCTTCAATATTCGTGAATCTGCTTTCTTCTGGGAAAATAGAAGTTTATGGACTTAAAGATCATACCAAACTTATTGATAAGGGTTACATGGCCTTTTTAAATAATTTAGGTTTAACTTTAGGCGGGGGCGGCTGTTGTGGTTAAATCCCTTTTATAACTTTTTTTGAGGTAATTTAATGACAAATAAACAAAATAAGCCAGTTATGGAAGGTAATCAAAATATTGGGCCGTTTTCTTGCTATGCAAGCATAAAACCTCACAAAGAA
This sequence comes from Methanobacteriota archaeon, assembly GCA_023434825.1. GTDB lineage: Archaea > Methanobacteriota > Methanobacteria > Methanobacteriales > Methanobacteriaceae > Methanobacterium_D. The sequence goes on from JAEYSH010000085.1 coordinate 2,633, forward strand.
GGGATTAAAGATGCCATCTGCGAAGTCTGTGATAAAGTATTTAAAACAGATAAAAAGGATTATATCTGTCCAGAATGCAAGAAAAAAGGTTGTTGATGTAGATGCCAATAACACCAGAACATGAAAAAGAATTTGAAAAAGCAATAGAAGAAGATAGAAAGAAACGATGTAAATGCAGCATTTTTAATATAATAGACACAAAAAGAAGCTCCGAAAGCTATAAATGAAGTTCATTATTTCCTTATTTAAAATAAAATTTTTATACCCTTCTAGATTGCTGATGAAAACTTAAAATAGATGATTTTCTATGTTAAAAAATTTTCAATTTTTTACAATGAAAATTAAAAATTTTCATATGTTAAAAGATATAAATTCGCTTGAAAAACTAAATAAAAAGGAATTGCTTTTAATTTTAAAAACAGAAGCAGCTAATATTTGCATAATGGATATTATAAGGGCTTCAACTTTTTTAAGTGAAGATGCTAAATATGTTCAAGGAAGTTACAGGGAAGAATACCTCAAATCATACACAGAAGCATTTATAACAAGGCTTAAAGTCCTCAAAGATGATAGAGAAGAATATAAAGGCACTGTAAATTTTGAAAAACTCAAAGAAGCAATAAAACTTTTAAATGAACAAGAAATTCAAGTAAATGCTGGTGAAGGTTTTGATCCTAATTTTTTTAAAATATATAAATTAATGTCACTTTATACAACTTTTATTTTAGAAGAAGCAGTCCATCCTCCAGGAACCCCATTTCCCGGTGGTTTTAAAGTTAAATATGAAAATGAAATTTATTTATGTCCTGTAAAAGAAAATCAGAAGAATAACCCTGGTGCTGTTTGTGGATTCTGCATTGCTGAACAGGATCAAGAGTTTGTATAATTTCTATTCTTTATTCTTATTATCAATCTTATTAAGCTCATATCCTCAAGATTAATTCTACATATGCTGTAATTTTAAATTTTTTCAATTAAATTTATTAAATGTAACAAAAAATCCATCAGTATCAGCATAAACAACCTCAAACCCAAAGTTTTCAGCTTTTTTCATAGTATTCTTCAAATAATCTCTTCCCCAAGCTGTAATCGCTTCTGAGGCTTCTACACAATACCACCTATACTGTGGATGATTATAAAGCCCAAAAATTGTAGATATCATCGTTTTTATTGCTTCCTGCCTGAAATTCAAAATCTGCTTTTCCTCAATATCCTCAGATTCTTTCATCAAAGATTTAATCCTAATTCTATCATTTAAAAGTTTAGATGTAATCCTTGGAATAAAGCCTTGCGGCTCTTTCAAAAACTTATATCCAAATTCAGGTGCAATATAACAAGTTTCTTTATCTCCATCTTCACAAAGTGTTTATGGACTAATATTTTTAGCTATAATTACACTGGGATAAATGTTTTTCAAATTTAATCTAATATTTTTGTTAATTAATGATAAAGAGTAAGCAATCATTACAGATTTATATTAGTTCTTTCCAAAAAGAAAATCATGTCCGCTCCGTTACATAAAGTCACCAACCCCAAAGAATATAAAAATATTCTAAATGAATTGGATTTAGAAAATTTTGAACTAAAAACTGGTTCGACTTTAGAAACAAGGTAACAATTGTACAGTTAGAACGAATAGATGAATCATTAAAAGAGATTAAGCATGGTATTTCTAGAGATATGAGGGCAATAAAGCTAAAATATTTAGATTCAAATCAAAAAAAGTCATCATTTATCAAAACAAAAGCTTCATCCAGAAAGAAATCTTTAGTAAATAAAAGAGATAAAGAGCTTGGACCCTACAAAAATCTGATATATATTATTGATGAATATCTTAAGCAAATTGAAGAAATTAAAGAATATTTAGATAGTTTAGACTATTAAAAATTTAGATAAAAATTAGGTAATAGTTAAAATAAACTATTATCTCTTAATATACATCTTTTCATAGTATTCCGTATATTCTCCGCTTTTTATTCGTTTCCACCAATTTTTATTATCTAAATACCATTGAATAGTTTCATATATGCCCTTTTCAAAGGTATATTTAGGTTTCCATCCCAATTCTTTCTGTATTTTAGATGAATCTATTGCATATCTTCTATCATGACCTGGACGGTCTTTAACATATTCAATATAAGATTCATCCTTTCCTAAAAACTTTAGAATCAATTTTACTATTTCAATATTTGGTTTTTCATTATTTCCACCAATATTATAAACTTCTCCAATTTTTCCGTTATGTAGTACAAGATCAATTGCTGTGCAGTGATCATAAACATGTAACCAGTCCCTTATGTTCATTCCATCACCATATACAGGCAGTTTCTTGTCTTCAAGGACATTGGAAATCATTAGCGGGATTAATTTTTCTGGAAATTGATATGGGCCATAATTATTTGAGCACCTTGTAATATTTACTGGTAAGCCAAATGTTTTGTTATATGCCCTGACCATCAAATCTGCCCCAGCTTTACTGGCTGAATAAGGACTATTAGGAGCTAAAGGAGTGTCTTCCTTAAAATATCCATCTTTACCTAAAGAACCGTATACTTCATCTGTAGAAATCTGTAAAAACTTTTTAATATTATATTTTTTAGCTGCATCTAAAAGAACCTGTGTTCCTAAAATATTTGAATTAATAAAAATTTCTGGATCTTCAATACTTCGATCTACGTGAGATTCTGCAGCAAAATTTATAATGTAATCTATATCTTCAGTTATTTCGTTTACTAAATCTTTATCAGAGATATTCCCTTTAATAAATGAGTAATTAGTATTATTTTCAAGTCCACTTAAATTTTCAAGATTTCCACAATAAGTCAAAGCATCTAAATTTACAATTTCATAATTTGAATATTTATTAAGCATATATCTTACAAAATTGCTTCCAATAAAGCCTGCTCCTCCAGTAACTAATATTTTAACCATTATTTTACCTCAAAAAATTAAATTCTAAAGTTAGTTTTTGTTTCTTTCAGTGTTTTAAGCTGTTTATCTTTTTCTGATAGCATAATTTCGTCTATACCTTCAACAGGCCATTCAATACCAATTTCAGGATCATTCCAGAGTATACCGCCTTCATCTTCTGGAGAATAAAAATTTGTACATTTATAAGTGAATTCTGCCTCATCAGACAACACTAAAAATCCGTGAGCGAACCCTTCAGGTACATAAAATTGTTTTTTATTCTCTTCTGAGAGAATTATCCCTTCCCATTTTCCATAAGTAGGTGAATTTTGCCTTAAATCAACTGCAACATCAAAAACTTCGCCTTTGATAACTCTAACCAATTTACCCTGAGGCTGATTATATTGAAAATGAAGGCCTCTTAAAACACCTCTTTTTGATTTAGACTGATTATCTTGAACAAATTTTAAATCAAGCCCTGCTTCTTTAAATTCTCCAGCATGATATGTTTCCATAAAATAACCACGTTCATCTCCAAAAACTGTTGGTTCTATGATATATACATCCTTGATTGATGTTTCTATGAATTTGAATTTGCCCATAAAAAATTCTCCATTATAAATAAACTTCATTATTGTTATAATCGTTATTTTTAACCAGGTCAGTGAGATATTTACCGTATTCAGTTTTTTCAAGAGTCTTAGCCAGTTTTAAAACTTTTTCTTCATCTATCCATCCATTATTATAAGCAATTTCCTCTAAACAAGCAATATAAAATCCCTGTCTTTTTTGTATGGCCTCAACAAAATTACTGGCTTCTAGAAGCCCAATATGAGTTCCTGTATCTAACCATGCCATACCACGACCTAATAATTCCACTTTTAACTCTTTTTTATCTAAATAAGCCTCATTTATAGAAGTAATTTCAATTTCTCCCCTATCTGAAGGCTTGACGTTTTTAGCTATTTCAATCACAGAGTTATCATAGAAGTAAAGTCCAGGAATAACATAATTTGATTTTGGATGCTCTGGTTTTTCCTCAAGTGAAAGTACATTACCTTCATCGTCAAATTCAACTACTCCAAAGGCTTTTGGATCTTTAACATAATATCCAAAAATAATTGCACCATTTTCCAATGAAGCTGCCCTTTTTAATATTTCACTGAATCTATGACCGTGGAAAATATTGTCTCCAAGTACAAGAGCAACATTATCCTTTCCAATAAATTCTTCACCTACAATAAATGCATCTGCAAGTCCTCTTGGTTTATCCTGTACAGCATAAGAAAAAGAAACCCCTAAATCATCGCCATCTCCAAGTAAATCTTTATATAACGGTAAATCTCTTTCAGTAGAGATAATTAATATTTCTTTTATTCCTGAAAGCATGAGAACTGATAATGGGTAATATATCATTGGTTTATCATAAATAGGAAGTAGTTGCTTTGAAACAGCTTTAGTAATGGGATAAAGTCTAGTACCAGATCCACCCGCAAGTATTATTCCTTTCATATTATCTCCTTATTGTAAATTATATCAATTATCTAAGTATAAAGACTTTTTAATTTTATTCTTTAAATTATTTATGTTATAATAGAAAAGCATTTTTACTTTTTAAAATAGGATTATTATAAAAAGCTTTAATTGGACTTTTATTTAATTCTAATTATATTAAAAATATTTAAAATAAAGGAACTTAAATATGGCAACATACTGTCTAATTATAAAATTAAAAAAAGATTCAACAATTTCAATTGGAAAAATTGGTCAATTAAATTTTAAAAAAGGTAATTATATCTACGTTGGATCTGCACTTAATTCTATTGATGCAAGAGTAAAAAGACATTTAAAATCTGATAAAAAACTATTCTGGCATATTGATTACCTTCTAAATTCTTCAAATTCGTCTATCGATAAAATTATACTTGAAAGAAGCAATATAAAATGGGAATGTGTTATAGCAAAGGAAATAGCAAAAGAAGGAATTGGTATAACAAAATTTGGATGTTCAGACTGTAAATGCGATTCACATTTATTCTATTTTAAAAACTTTCAAATAGCTGAAAAAACCGTGCTTAACGCTTTTAAAATATTAAATTTGGATTTTGAAGATTTTGATAAATCCTGTATTTCATAAACTTTTTTTATTCAGTTTTAATGCCCATTATGTTAAATAAATATAAAAACTGGATTTTTGCATATTAACAATTATTATATTATTATTATAACATAATATAATATGATAAAAATGAAAAATGAAATTATTTTAATGATAATTATCGTAATAGTGGCAATGATTTTTGGTTGTACTAACAATTCTCAATCCCAGAAAAATTCTAAAGTATATGGAAGCACAAATATCAATTTTCAAATGCCTGAAGGATGGGAAGTACATCCAATGCCGGGAAAAGGAACTGTAATCTGGATGAAGGGTGATCCTCGTATTAGAGTAATTGAATATACAGATAAGCAAAAATATGATTCTGATTATAATAAAGATTTAAATATAGATAATAGCAATTATGCAGTAAGTAACTCCAAAAAAATAATAAATGGAGTACAAATTAACGTTATAAAAACAACTCACAATAATAATGGAGATATTCAAGATGAATATTTCTTTGAAAAAAATAATAAATATTATAACTTAGAATGTTGGGCATTTCCGGGCTGGAATTCAAAAAAGACTAATACAGCAAGGCTGGAAATAGAAAAAGCAGTAAATATCATAGTAAATACAATAAAATAATTTTAAAATTTATTGAAATCCCCTGAAAAATTCATCGAATTCTTCAATACCCATGGGTTCTGGGATTATAAAATCTTCATTTAAATATATTTTATCTGCAAGTTTTCGGTATAAATCAGCTTGTTTTGATTCTCCAAATTTTTCTACTACTGTTTTAGCATCTATTTCACTTTTTTGAACCATTTCATTACGTGGAATAACTTCAATGACCTTGCTTCCAACAATATTTGCAAATTCATTTACAATTTGGGTTTCATTTTCAATTCCCCGGCAGTTACAGATAATTCCCCCAAGATTACCTTTAAGCTTTTTAATACCTTTACAGATATTATTAGCTGCATAAAGAGCCATGTATTCTCCTGAGGTCACAATATAAACTTCATCAGCAAAATCTTCTCTTAAAGGGACAGCAAATCCTCCACAAACCACATCTCCAAGGACATCATAGATTATAATATCTATATCATCGCTAAAAGTTCCAAGCTTATCCAGAAGTTTCATTGCTACAATTACGCCCCTTCCGGCACATCCAACTCCCGGTTCCGGGCCTCCACTTTCAACACATTCTACACCGCCGAATCCCTGATAAACAATGTCTTCAGTAGATGCATTTTTTTTATCTTTTACAATATCAAGAATTGTGGGTATCCTACGCCCTACAAGAGTACGTGTGGTATCTGCTTTGGGATCACAGCCAATAACTAATACGTTATGATCTTTTGAATATGCTGCAGCGATGTTGGAAACTATTGTAGATTTTCCGATGCCGCCTTTACCGTAAATAGCTATTCTTTTGGTCTTACTCATCCTATTTCACCAGGGCGCCAATAATATCTCCCCTAGTTATTATTCCAATTATTTTAGTATCTTCATCAACAACGGGGAGTCTGTTTATATTATGTTTGTCCATGAGTTTTGCTGCATCTGAAATTGAAAGATCTTTTTTAGCATTTATTACTTCCTTGGTCATTATTTCGCCAATAAGTACAGAACCCGCTTTTGCAACTCCTTCTGCTAATTCATCGAGTTCAAGCCTCATCCTTACTGGTAATTCAATTAAATCAAGGGGAGCAGGCAAAATAAGGTTAAGATTTGGAGAGTGTACTTCAATAAGTCTCATTATGTCTCCTTCACTTACAATTCCTATTACTTTATTATCTTCATCAACAACTGGAGCTCCACTTATCTTTTTAGCTCTTAAAACTTCTGCAACATAGCTTATTGTGTCTACATCTTTAAATTTTATAACATCTTTTTGCATTGCATCTTGAACATTTATCATTACTTCAACTCCTACTAAAGAGGTAAGCGATTAAAATTCTATTTAATTTCTATCAAGTAATGATATATCTATTTTTATAGTAATTCTTTTGGTTAGCTGAAACTATAGTGGTTATGTTTATATAATAGTTATATATTATAACTATTATAAAAATTAACTAAAAGATGATTCTATGCTTGAAAATGAATTTGAAAATATGGTAGATAATATCCTGATTTATTATCCACTATTTTACAGAAGGATAAAAACTTCTATGAACATGGAAAAAAGCCTGAAATATGGTAAATCCGATGGATATTACCAGATTTTAGGTATGTTAATTACTTCAGGCCCTTTACCCATATCTAAAATAGGTAAACAGCTTCATATTTCTAAACCAAATATGACACCATTAATTGATAAATTGGTTAAAGATGAAATGGTTTTAAGGATAAGAAGCGAAGATGACCGTAGAGTAATAAATATAGAGATAACTGAGAAAGGTAAAAATTTCTTAATTGAAGCAAGGAAAGTTGTTGAAGAAAATATTAAAGAAAATCTTTCAAAACTAAATGAAAAGGAACTAGAAACTCTGAATGAATCATTGAAAAATATAAAAAATTTAGTTTTAAAAATAAACACTGAGTGATACTATGCAAAACTATCAAAGCCATTATAATCTCAATAAAAACAAAATAATCATGATCATGGCAGGATTAATGGTAGGACTTCTCGTAGCTGCTCTTGATAACTCAATCATTGGTACAGCAATGCCCAAGGTTATCAACAGTTTACAAGGTATGGAATACTATGT
>JAEYSH010000132.1 GCA_023434825.1 Methanobacteriota archaeon
GTCGAGCGGTCAAAGGCGCTAGGTTGAGGGCCTAGTGGGTGAGTCCCTTCGCGGGTTCGAATCCCGTTCCCTGCATTCAAAAATTCTTCGAATTTTTGTTGTCTCGAAAACTTCATTTTCGAGAACACTTCAACCTTTTTTTACAAAAAAGTCCTCAAAAAGCGTAGCTTTTTGAGAAGCCAAAAATTCCTTGAATTTTTGAGCGGATTGATCAAAAAATCCCATAAAAATCTTCGATTTTTGGGGCACGAAACGAAGTTTCGACTGCCTCGCGAAAAAACAAGTTTTTCGCTGCGGATGGAAAATACTATTTTAATTAATTTAAACTAATTGAAGATAATTAGATTTGAAGAAAAATTTAAAGTATAAAATATATATTTATCCAAAAACATTTTTATAATTCTTTTAATCATTATTTACATCTTTTACAATTGCTTTATACCAAATATCTCCATCTTCAATCCATGAATCTACAATAAGGTAATCAGTTCCACACATTTTAACATTTTGGCCCTTAATTTGGTCTTTTAGCAGTTCTTTTTCCTCAGCACTTACAGTTTCTCCAGGTTTTAATGAAATATTTAAAATTCCAGTATATTCCTTCTTTAAAACAAATTCTTCCATTTAATCACCAATTTATTATTCATCCCATTCAAATATTCTAAAACAAATCAATGTCAGTAATATTCTTTTTTAAGGCATTTATAACATCTATAAATGTGTTTATACTGAATTTCCCCTTCAGGAGTTTCTTGAAGCTCTGTATCTTCATGTTCCATAGGTTCAAAGCAATCAGAGCAAATTCTGTTGTTTAAACATCCAGTTTCAAAAAAATGATCTTCAGTTATAATATTATCTTTTTTTAATTCTCTAAATATTTCCAAGAGATTTTCTTCATCTATACCCAGTATATCTTCTATTTCGCATAAATAGTAGGTATCACCATTATCTTCAATAAATAACTTCACTTTTTCATAATCAGAACCCAAATAATCACCTGTTAATGATTTTATACAATATTAATGCAAAAAGTACTCCCACTATTCCGCCAATTATTGCTCCTTCTATATTCATTTAATTGCTCTTTTATACTTTAAATTTGAATGTCGATTTTAAATTAAATTATTCAATTATTATTTTCACTTTCAGCTCTTTAGATTCTTTTAAATCATCTATTAATTCTTTCTTTAGATCAACCGCAGCTTTATCTGATTTAATCATTAATGTTCGGCTGCATTTATAATCGCTTTTTCTGCAAACCATATCCGTAGGATGATTTAATGTCAATTCAGGATCTCCATATCCTTTAATTTCATCAAAAGCGTTTTCTGTTTCAAGTTGAACTTTAATAACCTTATTTTCATCCTGTATTGCTTCTTTCATTTCTTGTGGGAAATCTTGAAGTTTAGATCTACTAGATACTCCAACAATACAATCTGCTTTTATTCCGATTTCTTTATCCATAGTTACTTCAAATGTTGATTTATGGGCAGATGTGACATTTGGGTGCCCCTTAGCGTAAAAAACGTATTCCAATCAAATCTCCTCTTTAAATAATTCTATTATAATTTCATTGATAGTTATAGTAAATTAATAGTAGCTTTTGAAAAACATAAATAATTAAAGTTATTGTTATTTTAAAAAGTTTACATTTATCAAAAAAAATTTATATGAATAAAAATGAAATGTTTGTTGAATTAAGATTTGGGCACTATGAAATACAGGCATATATAATTTGAAGTATTTAAAATCATGGCGCTTGAGGAATTATACAAACCATTAGGTTAATTATTTGCTTTATTTGAATAATTAATTGATAAAAATAAACATTAAAGCTTAACTGTTAATTTTAACTTCATATTCAAATTGCAAAAGATAAAAGTTCAGTTTGGTTAAATTAGTTTAATTTATAAATACTTATTACTAAGCGAATATAAAATATTAATCAGTGATTGGATGAATGAAATAGTTGGAAAAGAAATTTTATTAGTGGAAGATAATCCTGCTGATGCCCGTTTAATAGTCGAAGTTTTTGATGGATTTAAAATAAAAAATAATATAACCATAGTAACAGATGGCGCTGCAGCAATGGACTATCTATACAAAAAAGGAGAATATAAAGACCGTAAATGCCCATCAATCATAATATTAGACTTAAATTTACCTAAAAAAGATGGTAGAGAAGTACTTAAAGAAATTAAAAATGATGAGAAATTGAAAATGATCCCTGTAGTTGTTTTAACAACATCCAGTGATGAAGAGGATGTTAAAATCTCATATGAAAACCATGCCAGTGCATTTCTAACTAAACCCACTGATTTAAAGGAACTAGTTGACCAAATAAAATTATTTGAAGGATTCTGGTTTCAATGGGCCACATTACCCGAATGTGACGAGTAATTTAAATTTACAACCCCTAAATATAGTAAAAAAATAGATAAGACCTACTTGCGTTATGGGGTACCTAATAGTGCCCCATGCACTTCTAATTTTCTTTTTAACTTATAAATTATTAATTTTTACCTTTAAAAAGAACATTTTAGTTTACGCTTACCTCACAGTTATTAAACCCCTATTTCAAGCTACAACTTTTATTAAAGAACATCTGCAAGGTAAATACTGTTAGGTTTTAATGTTGGATTTAATTGGAGTTTTAGTTGGGGTGTTCGCCTTTCCTTCTTGAAAAATGTTACAAAACACTTTAAATAAAAATAAATGTTTATCGGAAGGTTTTGGGCGGGGATTGTTTAAATTATGAAATAAAATTTAATAATTTAATTTTTAGGGCACCATATAATACATTTGAGCGAAAAATAATCTTAGATGCCCTAAATTTCATGAAGTTTAAAGGATACCCTTAAAGGATATCATCATAAAGATTTGAATGGGGGGATAATGACAAAAATATAAGTAAACTCATATTTTCATTGGTTAAATTAACACTTGAACCTGTTTTCATTATTTTAACCAAGTTTTTTTGCCATCGTAAATTGATTATAGCTTTT
>JAEYSH010000155.1 GCA_023434825.1 Methanobacteriota archaeon
AAAACAGATTTTAGTAATTCTGTTTTAGGACATGAAAAAGAATATGAATATTTATTTCGTAAATCTCCTTTAGGAATTATTTTTTATGATAAAAACGGTAATTTAATTAAAGCTAATGAATTTGCCCTTGAAATTATGGCTATTCCGAAATTAGATGATATTTTAGGTTCTAATTTGTTTGATAACCCCTATATTATGAATAAAAAAGAAGAAATATCTAAAAAGGGAGTCATTGAATTTCAAGCACCTTTAGATCTTGATCTAATGAAGAAACTAGGCTTTTATACTCCAGTCAAAAAAGGAACTTTATCTATATATTATAGAGTTTCTGTTTATGATCAGGGATATTTAGTTCAGATTCACAATATAACAGATCTTAAAAATATAAATGAGATAAATAAAAGTGAAAAGAAGTTTCGCGCTATTTTTGATTCTATGAATGAATCTTTTATGTTAAGCCAACTCATATGCGATAAAAATGGAAAACCCTTTGACTGGAAATATATTTCTGTAAATCGTGCAGCAACATCTGCATATGGTATGAAACCAGAAATGATAGAAAATAAGACTTTTAGGGAGGTTTTTCCAGATATGGAACCCCCTAATCTACAAATGATTGCAGATGCGGTATCAAATAATAAAATTATAAAAAATGGAGAGTTTTATAGCCAAGTTACAAAACAGTGGCTTGAAGTTGATGTATACCCTCAAAATGAGGATAATTTTGCTGTTTTTACAAGAGATATTACTAAACGTAAATTGGCTGAAAAAGCCATTAAGGAAAGTGAAGAAAAATATCGTCTAATAGTAGAGACAACAAATGAGGGTATCTGGGAAATGGACAATCAATTTGTCACTATGCATGTTAATTCAGCAATGGCAGCAATGGTCGGATATACACCTCAAGAGATGATTGGGAAGCCAGTACCCAAGTTTCTATTTAAAGCAGATCTCGAAGATCATGCAGACCGTATGGGTAAAAGAAAAAAAGGGACTCATGGAAAATATGAGTGCCGATTAAAACATAGAGATGGGAGTATTAAATGGGCTTTAGTTTCTGCAACTCCAAAAAAAGACATAAATGATAAATTTACAGGTTCTTTTGCTATGTTCGTCGATATTACTCAACGTAAAAAGCTTGAAGAGAAATTAAAAGAATCATATAACGATCTGGAATTAAAAATCCAAAAAAGAACTAAAGAGATCGAATATCAGGCTAATTTACTTGAAAATGTTAATGATGCTATAATAGCTACAGATAATGAATTTAATATAACTTCATGGAATAATGCAGCTGAAAAAATATATGGCTGGAAATCTGAAGAAGTTTTAGGAAAAGATTCAACACCAATTCTTCAAATAGAATTCTATGATTCTAATAGCGAAGAAATGATTCAATCAATAGTGAAAAAAGGAAGTTTTAAGGGTGAAACAATTCACCATAAAAAAGACGGAACTCCTATTTTTATAGATTCAACTGTAGTTGAAATGAAAGATTCAAATGATAATGTTAGGGGTTGGGTAGCGGTTAATCGTGATATATCAAGGCGTAAAAAATATGAAAAAGAATTAGAAAAAATTATTGAAGAGTTAAAACGCTCTAATGAGGAATTAGAACATTTTGCTTATGTTGCAAGTCATGATTTACAGGAGCCACTCCGAACTATCGCCAGTTTTACTCAATTATTAGAATATAGATACAAAAATAAGCTGGATTCTGATGCTGATGAGTTTATGGATTATATTGTTGAAGCTGCTAAACGCATGAAAGACCAGATTGAAGGTTTACTTGAATATTCACGTGTTGCAACAAAAGGCGAGGACTTTAAATTAGTGGATTTAAATGAAATTCTTGATATAACTCTTCAGAACTTATATACCTTAATTAAAGAGTCTAAAGCTAAAATAATATTTGATAATCTACCTAGTGTTTGGGGAGATGAAGGACAATTAGAAAGAGTTTTTCAAAACATTATTTCTAATGCTATTAAGTTTAGAAAACTTGAAGAACCTCTTATAATCAATGTAGTGTATAATATAAGTGAGGATAACAAGGAATATGTATTTAGCATTAAAGATAATGGCATTGGAATAGAGGAAGAGTATTTAGATCGTATTTTCACTATATTTCAGCGTTTACATACAAGAGATGTTTATGATGGCACTGGTATTGGTCTTTCTATAGTTAAAAGAATAGCTGAAAGACATGGGGGACGCATCTGGGTTGAATCTTCTTTTGGTAAAGGATCAACATTTTATTTTACATTGCCTATATTTGATAACTAAATAATTATAAAATTAATTTTTAGTGCAATAGTTAAATTTAAATTAAAATAAGAATAAGCACGCCGAGACAGGGATTTGAACCCTGGAGGAGCACAGCTCCACGGGATCTCAAGTCCCGCGCCTTTCCTGGCTAGGCTATCTCGGCATAAGAATGGATTTTTGATTATATAGTATTTATCCTATTTAAAGTTAATTATGAGTTAAATTCCACAAATAAATGTGGAAAGGTTATATTTAACTCTTGAGTTCGATTTCAATGCTCACATTATCAGGAACATTTACTTTCATGACCTGTCTCATTGCCCTTTCATCGGCTTCGATTCCTACAAGTCTTTTGTGTATTCTAAGTTCCCATTTTTCCCATGTAGCTTTTCCTTCTCCATCTGGAGATTTTCTGGTTGGGACTACTAATTTTTTGGTTGGAAGTGGGATTGGGCCTGATAGATCTACACCAGTACGTTCTGCAATTTTCCTTAATTGGTCGCATACATACTGTAGTTTTTCGGGGTCTGTCCCTGTAAGTTTAATTCTTGCTTTGTGCATTTAATATCCTCCGAAAGAAAATAAAAGAAAGTAATAGGGGTTAACCTATTTTGCTTTTTCTATGTCAATACACATTCCAGCAGCTACGGTCTGACCCATATCTCTGATAGCGAATCTTCCCATGTGTGGAATTTCTTTGACGTTTTCGATAACCATTGGTTTGGTTGGTTTGACTTTTACAAACGCAGCGTCCCCTGTTTTGAGGAAGTCTGGGTTTTCTTCTTTAACCTGACCAGTGGCGGGGTCGAGTTTTTTCTGTAATTCTAAGAATGTACAAGCTACCTGAGCAGTGTGACAGTGGAATACAGGTGTGTAACCGATGGTGATAACACCCGGGTGCTGTAAAACAACAATTTGTGCTGTGAATTCTTTAGCAACTGTTGGTGCGTTGTCGGTGTGTCCTGCAACGTCCCCTCTTCTGATATCGTTTTTACCGACACCTCTTACGTTGAATCCTACGTTGTCACCAGGTTCTGCTGAATCGAGCATTTCGTGGTGCATCTCGATGGATTTAACTTCTCCAGCTTTTCCTGCAGGTTCAAATATAACGTTGTCAGCTTTTTTCATTATACCGGTTTCGATTCTTCCTACTGGTACTGTTCCTACACCTGTAATGGAGTAAACATCTTGAATAGGTACTCTTAATGGTAAGTTTGTTGGTTTTTCTGGTGCTGTGAATTCGTTGAATGCATCTACGAGAGATGGTCCTTTGTACCATGGGGTGTTTTCACTTGCTTTTGTTATGTTATCTCCTTCGAATGCGGAGATAGGTATAAAGTGTATTTTGGATGGGTCGTAAGCTACAGTCTTAATTAAGGCACCTACTTCATCTTTTAGTGCGTTGAATTTTGCTTCATCGTAGTTTACAAGATCCATTTTGTTTACTGCAACAATTAACTGGTTAATACCGAGTGTTCTTGAAAGGAAAGCGTGTTCCTTTGTTTGTGGCATAATACCGTCGTCAATTGCGACTACTAATACAGCAGCGTCAGCCTGGGATGCTCCTGTAATCATGTTTTTAACGAAATCTCTGTGACCTGGACAGTCCACAATTGTGAATTCGTACTTAGGAGTGTCGAACTTTGCGTGAGCAAGGTCGATTGTTACCCCTCTTTCTCTTTCTTCTGTCAATTTGTCCATGACGAATCTGAACTTGTTTTCACCGTCAGAGAGTTGCTGCTCTGCGATAGCTCCAGATTGGAGCAAAACGTGACCCACAAGTGTTGATTTACCGTGGTCTACGTGTCCGATAAACGCCAAGTTTATGTGTTCTTTTGCTTTAGCCATTTAATTAACCTCCAAAAATTTCAATTTTTTTTGATTTTAATTTTTGGGTTCAGGAAATTGAAAATTTCCTTCACTCCATATAAAATCATTTATAGATTAGTCTAACATTTTACAATTTAGTTACTTGTGCTTATTAAGTTATCGGTATTCTCTACCTTTTGGATAACTCAATTATTAAAAAGTGAATTAAAATGGTGGATGAATGTTCATCCAATTATTAGATTAAAAAATTTGAAAAAGGAAAATATAAGATTATCCTAAATAATGGTCTGGACCATATGGTTCAGGACTTAATCCTTTCCTATCTCTTATTTGTCTTACGATTTGTTTTTGAAGCTCAACAGGTAATCTTTCGAAACCTGCACTTTCTGTTGACCATAAACATCTACCTTCAGTAGCAGATCTTATGTCTCCAGCAAATCCGAACATTTCTGCAACAGGGACTTTTGACTCAAGGGTCATCATGTCACCTTCTTGCTGCATGTCCACAATTTGGCCTCTTCTGTTTTGTACTTCCCTTGTTGCTGAACCCATGTAATCTTGAGGAGTATTGATGAATACTTTCTGTTTAGGTTCCAGTAATGTTGGCTGAGCCATCATTATAGCTCCGTATACAGCTTTTCTTATTGCAGGTAAAACCTGAGCTGGTCCTCTGTGTACAGCATCCTCGTGAATCTTAGCATCCATGAGCTTTATTTTTATACCCATGACTCTTTCTCTTGCAATTGGGCCGTCGTCTAATGCACTTTCGAACCCTTCAAGGAGAAGTTCTTTAATTTCGTCCAGGTACTGTATACCACGGGTCATGTTTATGAATAAACTGCGCTCGTATACATCCCATACCCTTCTTGCTTCATCTTTTTCAAGACCGTATTCCATGAATGTTGCTGCTTCTTCTTTCCCTTTTACTTTGCCTTCTTTGATCTTTTTGTCTTGAAGAGCCTGGAACATTTCGTCTTCTAATGGTTCAATTTCAATGTAGAATCTGTTGTGCTTGTTAGGTGATTTACCTTCCACTGGTCCGGCTTTACCGGCGATTGTTTCTCTGTATACAACGATAGGTGGTGAAGTTTCTATTTCTACACCTTTTTCATTGATTCTGTAAGTGATAATTTCAAGGTGAAGTTCACCCATACCTGCGATGAGGTGCTCACCTGTTTCTTCGTTAATTTCAATTCGTACTGTAGGGTCTTCTTTACCGACCTGTCTTAAAACTTCTATGAGTTTTGGAAGGTCTTTGGTATTTTTAGCTTCAACAGCAACTGTAACTACAGGTTCAGATATGTGTTCTAATCCTTCGAAAGCTTTGATTTTTCTTCCAGGTTCAGAAATTGTTTCCCCTGCGACAGCGTTTCTTGCACCGGTTATTGCAACAATGTTTCCTGCTGGAACTTTATCAGTGTTGATCCTTTCTGGACCAAAGTATACTCCAACCTGTTGGGTCCTGGCTTTACCGTGTGAACCTACGAAGAAGATTTCAGTACCTTTTTCTATGGTTCCACCGTATACACGACCTGTTGCAATTTCACCAGCGTGTTTGTCTATACTGATGTTTGTAACCATTACAGCTAATGGCGAATCTGGACTTGTATTAATCATACCCTGTCCTTCTTCACTTTCGATATCTCCAGCCCAGATAGCTGGTACCCTGTATCTTTGTGATACTTCTGGACTTGGTAAGTGTTCTATAACCATATCGAGTAAAACTTCAGTAATTGGAGCTGCGTTAGCTAATTCCTTCTGGTTTTCATCTCTACAGTATTCGTAAATATTTTTGAATGTGATACCTGTTTTCTGCATAATTGGAACGTTTATCGCCCAGTTGTGGTATGCAGAACCGAATGCTACACTTCCGTCTTCTACTTTAGCTAACCAATCGTCTTTAAGTTCTTTTGGAGCCATTGATCTTATGATCTTGTTTGCAGAAGCGATAATTTTAATAAATCTCTGTTGGAGTTCAGTATCATCTAATTTCAATTCATTTATGAGACGATCAACCTTGTTAATAAATAATACTGGTTTAACGTTCTCTTTAAGAGCCTGTCTTAATACAGTTTCTGTTTGAGGCATGATACCTTCAACAGCACAGATAACTACTACTGCACCATCTACCGCTCTCATTGCACGAGTTACGTCCCCACCAAAGTCAACGTGACCTGGTGTATCAATAAGGTTAATCAGGTATTCTCCATCTTTATATTTGTGTACCATGGACACGTTTGCTGCGTCGATGGTAATTCCTCTTGCTTGTTCTTGTTCATCAAAATCAAGGAATCTCTGATCACCTGCAAGCTCTGCAGATATCATTCCTGCACCAGCAAGCAAGTTATCGGATAATGTTGTTTTCCCGTGATCAATGTGGGCTACAATCCCGATGTTTCTGATGTTTTCGGGCTGGTACATCAATTCCTTAATTTTACTAATCATTTTGTCCCGTCTACTCACTATAATCACCTTGTAATTATAAAATAGTTTAAAAGCAGATATTTAAAGGCATTTTATATTGTAAATTTCTATAACTAGTAGGTTAATTGCCTTATATTTAATGTATATATCGTAGTTTATATATTTTGGCCATTAAAAATATAATCTAAATTGGATATAAATCCTTTTTAGATGTATTAAATGCTTTAATATCAGCTTATTTATTAGAATTTAAATTTAGTGTGCAGATCTTGCAATTCTCTCTTTTTCGTCTTTTTTACTAATTGCAAAACTTCTGGTATCATATTCAGCTGCAAATAATAATTCATCAGCTAAACATTCTTCTGCAGATTTTTTCCTTTTGAATGAGGATTGTAGTGCACCTTTTGTAATAAATCCGAGAGCTAAATCCACTCTTCTTTGTGGAGCAATGTCTACAGCTACTTGGTATCCAATACCACCGTATTTTACTCTTGTAATTTCTTCCCTTGGAGCTGCATTTTCAACAGCTTTGACCAATATCTGGACAGGGTTTTCTTTTGATCTTTTGTTTATAACTTCAAAAGAACCTTTTACAATATTGTATGATTTATTTTTCTTTCCAGAGTTTATGTGGGTCCTCATAATTTTATTCATTAATCTTTCCACGATTGAAACTCTTGATTTAGCGAACTGTCTTTTGACATGTCTTCCTAAGGTGTGTGGAACTAGTATTTCGTCTAAGCAAATATAATTTACAAGACCAAGGTCCTCTACTTTCACCTCTTCTAAATCCCATTTATCAAAAACCTTACTCATTAAATTACCTCACTGGTTTTCTTTTTGTTAGTGTAATAGTTAGATTATCTAACTGGTTTTTCAATTTTACCTTTAACCATTTCTTCTAAGGATACGTTGTTTACTTTGGTAACCTTCCATCTTACTCCGGGAATATCTCCCATGGATCTTCCGGATGGTCCTCCAATTCCTTCAATCATTACTTCATCGTGCTCATCGATAAATCCGATAGCACCATCTCCAGGAGCAAATGCGGTTAATTGCTTCCCGTTTTTAATGAGTTGAACCCTTACACATTTTCGTATAGCGGAGTTTGGCTGTTTTGCCTCAATACCCACTTTCTCTATTACGATTCCTCTTGCTTGAGGTGCACCTTCTAAGGGGTCAGCTTTAACATCTAATCTCAAAGCTTTTCTTTTATATTCTGTATCCTTCCATCTGAAGTTTTGTCTATTCTTTTTAAGTTTTTTTGCTGCAAAAAGTCCGGGCAAACGTGATTCCTCCTTAATTAGCGTTATATTAGCAAAATGTATTAATATCATTAATTTAAATGGTATTCAAAATATATTATCACGAAATAAATGTGTAAAATATAGATTTACCATTAAAATTCAATGGTATCTAAATTATTTTATCACAATGTTATTTATATTGTGCTGTCTTTTTGCTAAAAGTCTTGCTCTTTCTATATTTTTACCGCCTTTTCCTATAGCAGTCCTTTTATTTTTAGGATCTGTTTCTATAGTCGCGATTTTTTCTCCATTTTCCTTTTGAAGTATCCTGATACTTCTAACTTTGGCTGGAGCCATTAAATTAGTGATAAATTCTACGGGATCATCTGAATGTTCTATGACTTCAACACCTTTGTCAACGGCTTTCTGGACTTTAGTAACTGTACTTCCTCTTTTTCCAATTGCAAGTCCCATATCTCCTCTTTTAACGAGGAATGTTAATTTTCCAGCTTCGTCATCGACTATACAGTCTTTGACCATTGCACCTGTCATACTCTCAAAAAGAGCTATGTATCTTATTTCATGTGTTGCAAATTTTATAGTCACAGAAATTACCC
>JAEYSH010000184.1 GCA_023434825.1 Methanobacteriota archaeon
CTGGAAACTTCGTGATGATGATAATATTCTATTTGGAAAAATTGAAAATCAGCTTCTGAAAGTCTTAAATAATGGTGTAGATATCCTTATTGAAGAAAAAAGATTAAAAACATCCGAAAATTTAGCACCCGATAACTGGCAAGAAATATATAAAGGATTAATTGATGAAAATGCTATTTTATCACTAAAAAAGACCACTATCAATAAGAAAGAAGTATTAGATTACAAACCCCGTCAATTAGTGGGACAGCCCTCGTCACCGGGAATTGTAACAGGTTATGCAAGGATAATAAATAAATTTGAAGATTTTAAGGAATTAAAATCAGGTGAAATTCTTATATGTGATGCAATACAACCACAAATGACATTTATAGTATCTCTGGCATCGGGAATAGTAGAAAGAAGGGGTGGAATGCTTGTTCATAGCTCAATAATTGCAAGAGAAATGGGAATACCTGCTGTAAACGGCGTTAGTAGAGCAACAGAATTGATAAATAATGGAGATTTAGTAACTGTTAATGGATATTTAGGGCTTGTAGTAATTGGAGAGCCAGAATTTAATTTAGAAAATCAAGATTATAAGGAGGCTGTGAGAATATGACTGAAACATTAGCTTATGAAATAGAAAAAAAGGAAAATGATTTTGAGATTAGACGCTACGGTAAGCATGTAATAGCTCATGTTGACGTGGAAGCGCCATTTGATGATGCTATGAATATTGGATTTCGGGTTCTGGCTAATTATATTTTTGGAGGTAATCAGAAGAAATCAAGCATAGAGATGACTGTTCCTGTTGAAGAAGAAAAGAGGGACTCAGAAAAAATCCCCATGACATCCCCAGTTACTGAAGAGACATTAAAAAAATCAGAAAAAATAAAAATGACCACTCCAGTTACTGAAGAAACTAATGGTAATATCCACAGAATATCCTTTGTAATGCCTTCTAAATACACATTGGAAACTCTTCCAGAAGCAGATGATAATAGAATTAAATTTGAAGAAGTTAAAGAAGAAAGAATGGCAGCTTTAAGATTTAAAGGTAGGGTTAAAGAAAAATTAGCAGCTCAAAAAATTGAAGAAATGAAAGATATGCTTAAAAAACATAATATGGGGCCGAAATCAAATTTTATAGTAGCTCAGTACAATAATCCTGCAGTACCTGGATTTTTAAGAAGAAATGAAATTTTAGTTGAAATATGATGTCTTTAATAAAATATCTTCTAATTTTTTGTTAATTTGTTTAAGAATTTATATATGAATATAGAGAATACAAATACATGGACGATGGACAAAGGAACAGAATTTTAATTTTACTTTTTATCGGCGTTTTCATGGGAGCGCTGGATATTGGAATAGTAGGTCCGGCATTACCTGCAATTAAATCTTATTTTGCAGTTGATGAAAGAATTGTATCGTGGATATTTACTATATATATTCTATTTTTCATGATTGGAACTCCTCTTATGGCTAAAATGTCAGATATGTATGGTAGAAGGCTTGTATACATTCTGGACATATTGTTATTTGCAATAGGCTCATTAATCACTGCATTTTCATCTTCATTTGAACTATTACTTCTTGGAAGAGCTATTCAAGGTTTTGGGGCTGGAGGAATATTTCCAGTTGCAAGCGCTTTTATTGGTGACACATTCCCACCAGAAAAAAGAGGCTCTGCATTGGGGATTATAGGTTCTGTATTTGGGCTGTCTGCGGTCTTTGGACCGATACTTGGAGGATTAATTTTAAGCTACGGTTGGCAGTGGCTATTTTTAATAAATATACCAATAGCAGCAATAATCATTGTTTTAGGATATTTAATTTTACCGGTAACAAAAAGAAAATGGGTTTCTGGATTTGACTGGTCAGGAACAATTATTCTTGGAGCTTTAGTTACAGCTCTTGCAATTGGAGTTAACCAGATTGATACAAATAATTTTATGCAAAGCCTTGGATCGCTTTATGTATGGCCATTTTTACTGTTTGCAGTTGTTTTACTCCCCGTTTTATGGAAAATTGAAAAAAGAGCTGAAGATCCTATTTTAGAAATAAATCTTTTAAAAAACAGAGAAGTAAAACTTGCAACAAGCATATCGGTAGGTTCTGGATTAAGTCAGGTTGCAATTGTATTTTTACCATCATTTGCAGTTGTTTCATTATCTTTACCTGTTTCAACAGCAAGTTTAATGGTTTTACCACTCGTGTTTGCCATGGCCATTGGTGCACCAATTGTTGGTAAATTACTGGATAAATTTGGATCAAAAAGAGTTATGTTTGGCGGTAGCTTCATTCTTATTGCGGGTCTATTTATTTTGAGTTTAACAGCATCATCATTCTATTTCTTTGTTATATCAGGTATTATAATGGGTTTAGGTCTTATAACTATAATTGGGGCACCTTTAAGATACATTATGCTATCTGAAAGTCCTCCCCAATATAGGGCATCAGGACAGGCTTTAATTAATATTAATGCTAGTGCCGGACAGCTTGTTGGCGGGGCGTTGGTTGGAGGTATAATAGCATCACAAGGGGGAAATTATACGGGATATGGGTTTGCTTATATATGTGTAGGAATTATTGCTGTAGTAATGCTACTTTTAACTTTAGGCCTAAAAGGACGCAGGGAACAGATAGAAACCATGAAAAATAATACAAACGGTTAAATCTATTCTAATTTTGATTTTTTTATCAATTTCCAATTAATTTTCAAAGTTTTTAGGGGACTATTTTCACAAAAAATGATATATTTGTTTACAAATTAATATTATTTCCACTTAAAGGATAAGATTTAAAAATAGTGAAAAGAAACATATGCATAGGTTTAGTTAGGGATTGTATATTTTCAACATTATAAAATGGAAATTTAGGGACGTCCATTTACTTATAGTATTTTATAGGTAACATAAAATTTCTAAGATGTTGAAAAATAAGAATCAAGGATTAAAAATGCTCTAAATATTCCTTTAAAAACTTCAATTACTGGAGTAGTGTATAAATGGTACAGATAATTAAAACCTCTGTAAAATGCTACAAAAAGCGGGCTAAAAAGACAGTTGGCGGTAAACAAAAAATTTATGAGTATAACCAGTATCTTATACCTCTTAAAAGAGCTGATAAACTAAAATGTGGGGAAGGTGTACTAATAATACCCGAAGAATACTTTGAGGAATTATTTGGAGTAGAAGATACGTGGTCAGTAAAGGAATATATAAGTAAGCTTAAAGGATTTGAAAGGGACCTTGGAGCATATACTAAAGAATTTAGAGATCTTGAATGGAAACATAACGAACTTTCAAAATCCTACAAGGAACTCTTCAGTAAATATACCAAATATCAAAAAAAGCACAAACTGGAAGATGAAAAAATCAGTGAAATGGAAACACTGGTTAAAGAACTTGAGGAAAAAAATAAAGTTTTGTTGGCCAAACTGGAATCTAGCGAATTAGAATACAAAAAACTAAAGCATGATTTTGCAAGAGAAGAAGAAAAGGCAAATATCCTTGAAAATGAGCTTAAAACGGATGAGGATGAAGACAAGGATTTCTGGTCTATGTTAAAAAATAGAATCGGAAAAAAGGAAATGACTAAAGAAAATAAATAATTTTCTTTTGTTTTAACTGATTTTATGATTGAATACGCTGATTTTGAAAATATTATCGTTAATGAAATAAAAAGAGATATAAGGGAATCTATAAATGCCCAGCAAAATGAAGCTATTAAAGCTCTAGTGGATACATCTCTTTTTATTACTGCCGGTCCGGGAAGTGGAAAGACAACGGTAATGGTTCTTAAAATACTTAAATTTATTTTTATTGACAATGTAAACCCATCTAATATTCTGGCAACAACATTCACCCGAAAAGCAGCTTCTGAACTTAAATCGAGGGTAATAGATTGGGGAAATAAACTTAAATGGGATTTATCCAGAAATCCCAGTTATTACGGTTTAACTCATCATTTAAATTCAATTGATCTTAAAAAAGTAATTATAGGAACAATTGACAGCATCTCAGAAGATATTTTAAGAAATGATATTGAGAATTCAGATTATACAATAATCGAAGATTTTATTGCTAATTCTCTAATGATAAAGACAATATTAGAAAATAAGATGCAAAATGATCGGCAGCTAAAAAGCTTTTTAAACCATGTAAAAGGATCAAAATCAAGAATTAACCTTTCAATGATGAGCCAAACCTTACTGGAAATAAAGGACAGGTCGCATCATGATATGGCGAATTTAAAGGAATTTTTAGATAAATACGATCATCCTGGCGCTTTAAAAGCTTTAAAAATAATTCAAGATTACGAAGAAGATCTAAAAAATAGATCTCTTCTTGATTTTTCAACATTAGAAGAAGAATTTTTAATAAAACTTCAAAAACATGAGCTCCATTACTTTGATAATATAAAAGTAGTAATGGTAGATGAATATCAGGATACAAACCTTCTTCAAGAATGTATTTATTTTGAAATGGCAAGGGCTGCTTTAGATAACGGTGGAAGTATAATTGTTGTAGGTGATGATGATCAGTCAATTTACCGGTTTAGAGGAGCTACAGTTGATCTTTTCAAAGATTTTAGCGAACGAATTGAGGGTAAATTGGGAATAAATCCAGTTTTTATAAATCTTTCACATAATTACAGATCAACTGATGAAATTGTGAATTTTTGTAACAGTTATATATCTCTGGATAGTGGATTTCAAAATGCAAGAGTTAAGGGGAAAGGATCAATTTTAGCGTCCCGTAAAAAACCATATCCCGATTTTCCAGTAATCGGACTATTTAGAGATGATATAAACACATTATCTGTTGATCTTGCAAATTTCATACATTCACTTGTGGATGGAAAATCTGAGTTTGAAATAAATAAATACATGAAAAATGTTTCTCCAGAAGATATTGCAATTTTATGCAGCTCTCCATTAGAGCAAGATTTTAAAGGTAATTCCAGACTTCCATTTCTTTTAAAAGATGAATTAAACAAATTAAATCCTCAAATAGGAGTTTTTAACCCTAGAGGTCAGCATTTAGGAAGAATACCTCTAATTGAATTAATCTGTGGTTTAATAATGGAATCTATTGATCCAAAATCAGATGTACAGAAAAAATTGAGGGTTCCAAGAAATGCAGTTTTAAGATTTAAAAAATGGCGTTTAAAGGCGTTAAATTATATTGAAGAGCCTAGAAATAATGGTGAAGTTAAAATTTTCATGGATACGTGGAAATATGAATTAAATGGAGATAGGAAAATTTCAGTGGCGGGTTTAATATCCAAAATTATTTTATTAATGCCTGAAATTAAAGATGATGATGAATATGTCTATATTGAGGTTATAACCAAGGCTATAACTCAAACTGGATTATTCAGCGACTTTAATTCTAAAATACATGTAGGGGAAGATTATAAAATTAATAAAGATTCTGTAATTGAAGCAATCTGGAATATATTTGTTCCAATTGCTCTGGGGGCTGTAAATATTGATCTTGATATTCTGGAAGATATTCCTAAAAACAAGATAAATATAATGTCTATACATCAGGCCAAGGGCCTTGAATTTCCTATTGTTATTGTTGATGTTGGAGCTGATTTTAAAATGAATTTTGCATATCATTCTTTTAAAAGATTTCCAGGTACACCTGGAAAATCATGCACCATAGAAGAAAAAATGAGAGATTTTTCAACTATTGGAAAACCCTCAAGAAGCGGTCTTGATAGAGCATTTGATGATATTATCCGCCAATATTTTGTTGCATTTACAAGATCTGAAAATATTCTGGTTTTAGTGGGCTTAAATTCAGTTAAAAACGGATATTATTTTAATGGAGATGTGAGGTATGTTCCTAATATGGCAACTGGTTGGGATAGAGATATGAACTGGCATTGGAGTGGTTTAGATAATATATTTCATATTTAAAAGTATTTCATTGATTTTATAATTTTATAGAAATTGAGATTACTAATTTTTCCACAAAGATTATAAGTAATAGTGGATAAAAAATAGCAATATTGTATTACAAATAAAAAATGGGTTGATTTAATATTGCGTCGTTTATTAAAGTTCTATAAAAAAATAGGATTTAAATCAGCGCTTTGGGATAAATTTAAATATAATGAGACTTGAATTAAAAGGACAAAGGTTTTTAATGGAAGAACCGATACATTTAAATAGGAATACAAGTAAATATTTGACTTGCCACGGCGCAGATAAATCTGCTTATTTTTTGTGCAAATAGTCCTGTGGGGTAGTGGTAATCCTTCTGGCCTTTGGAGCCGGAGACGGCGGTTCGACTCCGCTCAGGACTATCCTTTTAATACTCTTAACGAATTATTTAATTTAGGAGTTTAATTAAAAAACAAGAGGTTAATATATGAAAAACGTTCTTGTTGTAGGTACTAATACGCGGCCGGTGGCATGCTCTGTAAAGAAAATGGGGCATACTGTTTATTCTGTAGATTATTTTTGTACAAGTGACCTGGTTAAATGTTCTGATTATCTTAGATGTATACTGAACCAGTTACCATTTGAAACATGCGGTAGCTATGCCGATAAATATGATCAAAGTTTGCTTCAAAAATATGCTGACGAAGTAGTGGATGATGTAGATTATATTTTATGCAGCTCTGGAGCAGTGCCTGAAAATTTCCCGGAATCTAAGGTAATTGGAAATAAAAAAATAATGCATATAGAAAATAAATATAATCAATATAAATTACTTAAAGATAAATTTAATCTTCCCGAAACGTTTTTAGTATCTTCATTTGATGAAGCATCTGAAATAGCAGAAAGCATGGAAGATAAGAAATTCATAGTAAAGCCGATAATAGGTGCCGGTGGTAAAGATATTCGCCGATTTGAAGAAACCACTTATAATTCTAATTTTAGCAGATTAATTCTTCAAGAAGTCATTGAAGGTAAAAGTATCAGTGCTTCAGTTCTTTCAACTAAAGATGAAGCTAAAACAATTTTAACCAGCCAGCAGATAATTGGAAATGGTGAATTAGGACAACCTGATGAATTTGCATACTGTGGAAATATAGTGCCCTATTCAAATGATCCTAATATTAAAAAGACCGCAGAAGAAGCTGTAAGAGAATTATCTCTTATTGGATCAAATGGTGTGGATATAATCGAAAGAAACGGCGAATTGTACATAATTGAGGTTAATCCAAGATTTCAGGGTACTCTAGAGTGTACAGAAGAAGTTCTTGGTATAAATATGTTTGATGCACATTTTAAAGCATGCAACGGTACTTTAATTGATGTACCTGAACCTAAGGGATACGCTGTTAAAATGGTTGTATTTGCTAAATGGCGCTCAATTGCTGGAGACCTAAACTTTGAAGGGGTATATGATATCCCTGAAAAAAACGTGATAATTGAAAAGGATGAACCGGCAGCAACTGTGGTTGCAAGTGGAAATACAATTGATGAAGCTATTAAAAACGGTCAAAAAATAGTAAATAAAGTATATAGAACTCTATATCCTTATCCGCAGAGAATACTGGCTAGAAATATCAGTAATTGAAAATTTATTTTCTGTATTATGTAAAAATAATTAAAATTAGTTTATGGACTAAATATTATATTTTAATTAGTCCCAGTGCTGAAAGAATGAATATTATTGTCCCTACAACAATTAGAATTGTTGATAAAATCTGGACGCCTACGAATAATAAATAAAGTTTCGCCCTTTTATCCGGGTCTTTAAACATCTCTTCAAGGGGGTCTATGCTCAAAATGATTACCTCAAAAATTTTTTATTTTGTTGTTCAGGAATGAAGTTCCTTCAACCTCAAAAATTTTTTATTATCTAACTAAAAAGATATACTGTGTTGCTGTTGGATACTCTTTTCTAAGTTCCTTTATATCCGGTTTATATATAAAAACTTCGTCCTCACAGGAGTCTAAATTTAATATTTTGCATATGGTCTTTGTTTCTAGCCTTCCTGCAATCCTTGATCCTCCCTTGTTTGGATCAATTTCAATATAGATTGGAAGTTTTAAATTTTTATAATCTTTTTCATCAATAAGAGTTGCTAATTTTTTTATTTCAGCATTTCTAAAACGATGTCTTGTACCATCAGCACCCATTACATGGGGTTTTTCTTCTTCAAGGAGTTCAGCTAATGTTTTCCGTCTCCTTGGAAGATGTCGATTCAAACTAAAAATTTGTTTTTTTACAATATTATCTGTACGATCAGTTCCATTCATCTTGTAAAAATATAGTTTAATAAGATATATAATCTTTATATCAGTTGTCATAAAATAGATTATAGAACTTTAAAATTAAATCTAAATCGAATAAAATACTATTTTGGATAATAAATAAAAAATATAAAATAAGTGGAAAAAAGAAGTTATTTTATCATTTCTACTGGAAGAAGAATCAAAACTCCCAGTAAATCATCTTTTTGTATGCTGCCTTTTACACTTGCAAGAAAAGATGCATGATCAACTGTTTTTTCCAAACTGATTGGAAGATGTATTTCTTCACCAACTGCTATTGTATGTCCATACCCGTTAGCTGCATATGCAGATAAAAAGGTAATGTGGTTAGAAGGTATCTTAATTGGTTTGATTTTAATTGGTTTAGCTTCATTGGCTTTAACTTCGACATCTTCGTCTGCAATTACAGCCCTTAACTTACCAATAATTGTACCAACCTTAAAATCACCTAATGCGTGTTCTTCAAGGTTTGCATGCTCTTTTTTAACTTCATCCAATCTTGGCATAATTCTAACCATTGGAAGCCTCCATTGATTTTTTGATCATTTTCAACCTAACGAAGTTTTCTCTTTCCATCTCTTCAAGCCGCATTTCAATATATTTGACTGTATTTTCCATTCTTGGAATGATGATGTGTTCAAGAGCGTTAACCCTTCGTTTTGTTGATTCAATTTCTGCTGCAAGAAGTACTATAGTCTTTTCAATTTCTG
This sequence comes from Methanobacteriota archaeon, assembly GCA_023434825.1. Taxonomy (GTDB): domain Archaea; phylum Methanobacteriota; class Methanobacteria; order Methanobacteriales; family Methanobacteriaceae; genus Methanobacterium_D. The sequence continues at coordinate 8,941 of JAEYSH010000184.1, forward strand.
CAAGTTCAATAATTAATTTTATTGACTCTTCGAAATTTCTTGCAGCTTCATCGAGCTTTGCAGAAGTGTCTAAAAATCCATAACCTCTCTCTACGAGGGTATTGGTTGAAGTTTCAGCCTCAATTAGAGGGACAGAAACACCCATTACACTTCTTGAATCAATATCAACCTTAACAGATTCCTTTACAGACATGGCAGCTTTTTTAACTGCAAGATCGCCCATTACAATTTGGGCTGCAGTTAAATCTTCAAATGCCTCTGCTAACTTGTTTTCAACATTTTCTCTGGAACCTTTTACACGTTCGAGTATGTTGAAAAACTCCATTATGAGAGCATTTCTTTTCTCTTTAAGGAGTCCGTGTCCCTTAACTGCAAGTTTTTCACGGTCCTTAAGTTTCAAGAGTTCCATCCGTGTTGGATTTACTCCTTCAATCATTTCCTGTGCCATTTTTATTCCACCTAAAAATAATAAAGGAGGTTATTTGTATGCAGGGTGATATTTAGGAATATGCTCTGCTTTAACCCTCTTAAGTTCAGCTTCAGGAAGTAGGCTTAGTAATTCCCATCCAAGATCAAGAGTTTCCTGTATGGACCTGTCTTCATCCTTTGTTTCTGTAACGAATTTGTTTTCAAATTCATCTGCAAAGGTGAGGTATTTTCGGTCACGTTCTGTAAGAGCTTCTTCCCCTACAACCGCCATTAAGTCTCTTAAATCTCTTCCTTCTGAATAAGCTGAGTAAATCTGGTCAGATACACCACTGTGGTCTTCTCTGGTCCTTTCTTCACCAATTCCACCACTCATCAATCTTGAAAGGGATGGAAGTACATCTACTGGAGGGTAAATACCTTTCCTGAAGATATCTCTGCTTAATACAATCTGTCCTTCTGTAATATATCCTGTTAAATCAGGAATTGGGTGAGTAATATCGTCTTGAGGCATAACCAGAATTGGCATCTGGGTAATGGAACCTTCTTTACCGTCTACACGGCCTGCTCTCTCATAGAGAGCTGCAAGGTCAGTGTACATGTAACCAGGGTATCCACGTCTTCCAGGAACCTCTTCACGCGCTGCTGAAATTTCCCTTAATGCTTCACAGTAGTTGGTCATATCAGTAAGGATAACTAACACGTGCATTCCTAACTCAAATGCAAAGTATTCTGCAGTTGTTAATGCCATCCTTGGTGTAATAATCCTTTCAATTGCAGGGTCGTCTGCAAGGTTCATGAAAACTGTAACTCTTTCTAGAGCGCCTGTTCTTTCGAAATCTCTCATAAAGAAGTTTGCTTCTTCGTGAGTAATTCCCATAGCAGCAAATATAACTGCAAACTCTGTTTCTTCCCCTACTACCTTAGCGTGTCTTGCAATTTGAGCTGCAAGATCGTTGTGAGGTAAACCAGATCCTGAAAAGATAGGAAGCTTTTGGCCACGTACAAGAGTATTCATCCCGTCAATGGTTGAAATACCAGTCTGAATGAATTCTGCTGGGAATTCTCTTGCTGCTGGGTTCATTGGAGCCCCGTTAATATCTAATTCTTTTTCTGGAATAATTTCAGGTCCGCCGTCTATAGGTTTTCCTGTACCTCCGAATACTCTTCCGAGCATGTCAGGTGAAACACCGAGATGTGCTGTTTCACCGGTAAATCTGATTTTTGTTGTGGATGTGTTAAGATCGCTTGTACCTTCAAACACCTGTACAACCGCAAGTCCTTCACTTACTTCAAGAACCTGTCCTCTTCTGGCTTCTCCACCAGGTGTTACTATATCTACAATTTCCCCGTAAGAAACACCTTCAACACCTTCTACAATCATGAGAGGACCGGATACTTCAGCAACGGTTGTGTATTCCCGTGTTTTGATATTTAAATCCATTTTTATACCTCACTTGTTTGTTTAATTACTTTATCCTGAACTGCTTTTACTTCAGCTTCAAATTCAGCTTCAGGTACGTACTTCATTTTACCAATATCTTCCTTAACGTTTAATCCGATGATATCTTCGGATGCTGCTCCTCTTTCTAGGGCTGCTGTTGCGTTTTCCTGGAACATAACTATGGTTTTAAGCATTCCGTATTGCTTATTAGGTGAACAGTAAGTATCTACTTCATGGTAAGCGTTCTGCTGCAAGAAGTCCTCCCTGATCATCCTTGTACTTTCGAGAGTTATTCTTTCTCTGTCAGGTAAAGCATCTGGACCTACAAGTTGAACAATTTCTTGAAGTTCAGATTCTTTTTGGAGTAAAACCATTGCTTTATCCCTTAATTCTCTCCAATCTTCACCTACATTGGTGTTCCACCATGAGGATATGCTTTCTACATAGAGTGAGTAACTCTGTAACCAGTCAATTGAAGGGAAGTGACGTTTATCTGCAAGTGATGAATCAAGTGCCCAGAACACTTTGGATATACGTAAAGTGTTTTGAGTAACTGGTTCTGAAAGGTCCCCACCCGGTGGTGAAACCGCTCCAACAACAGTTAGAGATGATGTTTTATCTTCAGTACCTACTGTAGTTACTCTTCCTGCTCTTTCGTAAAATTGAGCAAGTCTTGATGCGAGGTATGCAGGGTATCCTTCTTCACCAGGCATCTCTTCGAGCCTTCCTGAAATCTCCCTCATAGCTTCTGCCCATCTTGAGGTTGAATCTGCCATAAGTGCTACATCGTAACCCATATCTCTGAAGTATTCAGCAATTGTAATTCCAGTGTATACTGAAGCTTCCCTTGCTGCAACAGGCATGTTTGATGTGTTTGCAATAAGGACTGTTCTGTCCATGAGTGGTTTCCCTGTTTTTGGGTCTTCTAGTTCTGGGAACTCTATTAAAACCTCTGTCATTTCGTTTCCACGTTCTCCACATCCGATGTAAACGATGATATCTGCGTCAGCCCATTTAGCGAGCTGCTGCTGTGTAACAGTTTTACCGGAACCGAATGGACCGGGCATAGCTGCTGTACCACCTTTAGCGACTGAGAAAAATGTGTCCTGTGCTCTTTGACCCGTTATTAATGGTATATCTGGGTCAAGTTTTGCTTTGTATGGTCTTCCAACCCTTACAGGCCATTTTTGCATCATCTGAATTGTTTCTACTCCATCAGCAGTTTCAACTTCAGCGATATCTTCTACTACAGTATATTCTCCTTCAGCAGCGATGCTTTTTAGAGTACCTTCTACTTTTGGAGGTATCATAATTTTGTGAACTATAGATGATGTTTCTTGAACTTCTCCAATTACATCTCCGCCTTTTACAGCAGTTCCAGCTTTAATGATAGGAACAAATTTCCATTTTTTATCTTTATCTAAAGCTGGGACATCTACACCTCTTTCGATGTAATCGCCAGTTAGAGCTTTAATATTTTCCAGTGGTCTTTGAATTCCATCGTAAATAGATGTAAGAATCCCAGGACCTAATTCTACTGAAAGTGCTCCACCAGTACTTTCAATCTGTTCTCCTGGTTTTATACCAGCAGTTTCTTCGTAAACCTGAATGGTTGCTGTGTCGCCTTCGAGCTCGATTATCTCTCCGATAAGTCCCTCTTCACCGACTCTAACCATTTCGTGCATCTGGGTTCCCTTCATGCCATCTCCGACAATAACGGGACCTGCTATTTTAATTATCTTTCCTGTAATCATTTTACCATCTCAACCCCAATTACTCTTTTAATAAGTTCCCTCATTGGATCAGTAGCCCTCTCAGAAGGCCCTGTTTTATCGGGTATTTCAATTATCATGGGTAATGCGCTTGAATTTGAAAGTTTATCAATTGTTTCTCTTATATTGTCACCAATTTTTTCCGTGGTTATTATAATGGAAACATCTTTTTTGAAAACTTCTTTAAGGGTATCTTCTGCCTCTTTCATGTCTTTAACAGGATATCCCTCTTTTACGCCTCCAAGTCTAAAGCCAGTAACTGTATCTGCATCTGCAATCACTGCTATGCTCATATTAACATCTCCTTAATCTGTGAATTAGGGAATCCTGCTTCTCGTTTAGCTCTTGTTATGACTTTTAGGTTGCGTATCTCTTTATCCTTTCTATTTAGGTAACCTATGATAGGTCCTACACCAAATGGAATTTTCATTGCTAAAGCTTTTGCTGTTTTTCTAATGTGCTGATCTAAAGCTGCCTCTAGTGTTGATACAGAGCCAGTTTTTGAATAATCTGAAAGTGAATCTGCAAGAATTTGTGCATATTCTGTACCTTCAAGACTGCTCACAACTCCAGCTACGTCATCAGCTTCCATTAAATCTTTTAGTTTCCATTCTCTTATCTGGTAACCCTTTGGAAGGATGTATTCATTTATTTCGTCATATTTCAATCCTTCAACTTTAGATCTTAAGATTATACTTAAGTTAGTTGCATCAATTTGTGCCCCGATGTAAGAATATAGTGTTTTTGTACTTTCTTCTTCAGGATTTGATGCAGATTTCATCAGGTTTTCCATGTAATACTTGTCGAGAGCGGCTTCTAAAGGTAAGATCATTCCAGTATTCTGGTATGCTGCAAAAGCATCATCAAGAACACGTGCATATGGTGTTCCACCAAGACCATTGATTATGTCACTAACATTTTTAGTATCTAAAAGTTTGTCCATTGATTCATTTAATTCACCAAATGGAACTAATAGATCTAATGTTTCTTCTCGTGATAATCCTGCTTCTTTGGCAATAATCAAACTTTTAATGTTTGTTACATCCCATTTTTGGAGTAAAACTTTGAATATAGGTTTTATACCTCCTGGCGCAATTTTTGCAAGTGTTTCATAGGTTTCTGCAAGTTGTGCATCAAGAGCTTTCTCCAGTGGATATTGATCTACAAATTTTGCGTATTCGGGAAGTCCTCTAAGGTAGTTTTTTACTTCTTCAAGGTCATCTGCTTCAATTATTTCAGATAATTGTTTTTCATTAAGCAGTCTTCCCATTCTAGCCCTTACCCTTGCATTAGGGTAAGCATAAGGAAAATAATCTAATACTGGTCTTATAGTTACTATTACTGCTATAACTCCAATAATAGCTCCTACCACAAATAAGAGACCTAAAAAGGATTCAATAGAGGAAAAACCCATTGCAGTTACTATTGAAATAATTTCATCTGCCATGATATTTCCTCCTAACTAAATAATACCTTTGCAACCTCTGATCTTAGAACTTTTTTAAATCTCTGCATTCTTGCTTCGATTGTGTTGTTAACTTCAATGTTTCCATTTTTAGTTTTTACAACAGCTCCACCAATGGTATTAATGTTATCCCCAATCTCTAAGGTTGTTTTGTTTCCAGTTTTATTTTCGACTTCTTTTTCAATTGATGGAATTGCGCTTTTTATTTTTTGAACATCTTCTTCCTTTAAAGATAATATTAAGTCTCCTCCACCAATCTCAATAGATGCTTCTGTCACGATTTTTTGAAGGGAATCTTTATATTCCTGGGAAGAACCAGATGCAATTTTCTGCAATTCTTCTTCAGCATTTTTAAATGCACTTTCAATAACTTCTTCTCTTGCTTCAAGCTCTGCTCTTCTGGAGTTCATTTTAGCTTCAGAAATGAGCTGCTGATACTTCATTGCGGACTGTTTTTTAGCATTTTCCAGAATTCTTTCTTTTTCAAGAACCGCTTCTTTTTCGCCTTCTTCTGCGATAAGTGCGGCTTCTGCTTCAGCTTCCTGGATTATGATGTCAGCCTTGCTTTGAGCTTCAGATAATATGCTTGAGACAATTTTTTCTGCCCCGGAGCTCATCTAATTTGTCCTCCTATCCTAAGATTCCACCGAATACCATGAGCAATATAGCAATCAGGAAACCGTAAATCGCCTGAGTTTCTGATAGAGCGGAGAATATAATACCTCTTGCAAACATGTCTTCATCTTCAACAACTGCACCTACTGATGATGCCGCGGTAATACCTTGACCCATACCGGAACCAAGACCTGCAAAACCGATTGCAGCACCTGCACCAATTGCGACTATTCCTGATGCAACTGGGAGAGCTTTTGCTCCACCGAGAAGACCTGAAAATACGAGTAATAATATAGCAATCAGGAAACCGTAAATCGCCTGAGTTTCTGGTAAAGCGGAGAATATAATACCTCTTGCAAACATGTCACTATCTTCTGCTACAGCACCTACACTCCCTGCTGCTGCTATACCTTGTCCTAAACCTGATCCTAATCCAGCAAAACCTACGGCAACACCTGCGCCGATTGCTGCTAAAGCTGTACCTAAAGCTACTTCTACCATTTATTTACCTCCTAATCTAGTAAGTTTTCTTTTTGTACGGAAAGCCCTGAATTTGGTACTTCCGCCGACGTAAAATTGACCAAAAAATTCAACATAATGTAAACGGAGCGAATTGATAAATGCTCCAAGAGTTTGGAATGCACCATTTGCGAGGTGTCCAAGTAATGATACTATTACTACAGCTATAATTCCAATTATACCACCGAGAATATCACCCATAAGGTTTGCAAGTATATTTACAGTGGTTGCTATTCCACCAGTTGCAAGACAGAGTGCCAGCAATCTAGCGTATGATAATATGGTTCCTAAAAATCCGGAAACATCCATGATTCCAAGAGCACCATTAAAGTACACAAGCATTCCTAATGCTACTACGGCAAGTCCGATTCCTGAGTATAATACTAATGAACCTAGTGCCATGTAACCAACAGCAATTAGAGCAACAGCTACAAATAGAATTAACCAAACTACTTGTTCGCCTAAAGCTTCTTTGATTTGCCCCATTCGCACGTTGTCTATTGTTCCTACTATTAATCCGATAATTGTGTAGATTACACCTACAATTAAAGCCCAGATCAATATATTTTGAGGAACTACAAATGCGTTAACTGATGCAATGGTTGTTGCCAGTGCTGCGTTAGGGTCTCCCATAAACCATCTTGGAATAAAGTCACCAAATAAACTGTTCGTAACCAGACCAAGTATAACAGCCCATACACCACATGCAACAAGGATTAACCCCAAGTCACGCATTACTCTGTTTACTTTTCCTAGTCCAAGCACTAAAATCAATCCAATAAGTGCATCTGCTGCTCCATAACCGGCATCTGTAAGACAGAAACCAAAGAAAAATGGGAACACAATTGCCATGAATAATGTTGGATCTGTTTCTTTGTATCTTGGGGGAGAATACATGTGAACGAATAACTCATATGGTTTTGCAAAACGAGGGTTATCAAGATGAATTGGTATTTCGTCATTATCTTGAGGATCAGTTACCTCAATAATAGCATGACCTTCGCTTGACTTTTCAATTATGTCAATAGCTTTTTCTAACTTCTTCTCTGTAACCCAAGCTTCTAACATTAGAGTTTTTTCTGTTTCTCCAAATGAAGAGAAAATTTCATTTCTATTTTTTTCAATCTCAAGCTGTTCTTTTAAAACTAAAAGATCATCTTTCCATTGATCTGCAATATCTGCAAGTTTATCCATTAATTGATTTTTTTCATTATCAATTTCGTTAATTCTGGATTCAGAACTTCTAATTATTGAATCTGGTTTTCCAGATAATAATGAAACATCCAGTAATTCAAATTCATGTTTTCTTAGAAGTGATGAAACTTCGCTTCCGAATTCTTTTAAAGTAATCACAATTATTGTTTTAAAACTGCCTTTATCTTCAGATTGTTCTGAAATGACAATTTTATCAGTTAGTGCGTTTACTTCCTTTTCAAATTCTTCAAATGCAGGTGTTGGCATTTTTCCAGCTATTGCAGAAATATAATTTGAATCTTTTATATCACTAAAATCAATATCAAAACTTTTCAGTTTAGTTGCAACGCTTAGAGCGTTTGTTTGTTCATTTTTCTCAGTATCAAGTTGAGTTATTTTTTCTTCGATAGTCTTTGTATTTCCTTCCACATCGGCAAGGAGTTTTTCTGCGTATTCAATGAGATCTGGAGCATCTAATGGCTCTACTTCTCGTTTTTCTGGTACCGGTGGGTTAACCATACTTAAAATACTCTTAAGCATGCTTCCTTCTTTTCTTTCTGCAGATTTTAAAAAGTCAATAATACCAGTTGTCTTCATCTGAAGAGATGATATTTTACCGGTATAGGCAGTTGCCTTTGACGGCTTCATGATTTGTCTCCACTCTGCATCATTTTGGATGCGTTCAGAGATATCATGAATCTGGACGATCTCTTCTTCTTGAAGAGAACTTACCACAGAATTAGAATAAGCATCTAAAGTGAGTATTTTAAGCTTCTTCATTCTCGCGGGCTTAAACATAGTCACCACTTTAATTTTTTAACTAACGAGAATCAGTTATAGTACATTTTTTACTATAATATCCACAGCGCCTTCAATCTTACCTGTAGCCTGATTCTTAATGTTTTTTACATTCTCGTCAGCTTGCTTTGATATCTGGATGGTTTCTTTTTTTGCATCATCCTCTGCTTTAAAGATTATTTCACCAGTGCTTTCCTGGGCTTCATCTTTTGCAGCTTTAATTGTTGCATTAGCTTTTTCTCTTGCTTGTTCTTTCATTTCAGAGGATTCTTGCTTAGTATCCTCTATTAACTTATTGGCATCATTTTCTGCCTTTTTAATCGTTGTAATTGCTTCGGATATCGATATCATTTTGAACCACCATGATAAACCAACTCTATTTAGAGTTATATTTATCTTTTGCTATTTCTTTTTAGACTTATCTATTTAAATAATATTTAAAAAAAGTTAAGAAATTTATTAATTAGTCTAATATTTTAGGCTCATCTTCACCATCGTAATATATTTCTTCTATATCAAAAAGTTTTCTAAAAGGAGTTTCCCGTGATTTTTCTTCATGTACATGGGCAATTATTGCAGGAATTCTTCCTATCATGAATATACCAGTTCCCACAGTCCAATCGAAACCCATATCAGATAATATTGCACCGTTAGCTCCATCAATGTTCATTCTAATCCCTTTTTCTTCAAGAAGAAGACTTTGGATTGTTAGAGCAAGTTCTGTGTGTATTCCTACACAGTCATATTTCTTAGCAACATCAATAAGTTTAGGTGCTCTTGGATCTTCATCATGGTACCTGTGACCAAAACCAGGGATTTTTTCCCCATATTCCATGGATTTAGAAACAATTTTTTGGGCAACAGATTCAATATCTCCATCAAATAGCTTGACTCCTTCTTGAAGAGTACGCATTGCATTCTCTATGGCGCCGGCATGGTGTTTTCCAAATGCTAAAAGTCCTCCACCTATACATGCTTGCATTGGAGATCCAGTAGAGGCCATAATTCTTGCTACTTGAGTACTTGGAGGAGTGACTCCATGATCACAGAAGGAAACCAGAACAGCTTCCAGCATTTTTGCCTCATTTTTTGAAGGTATTTCTCCTTTTATAAGTAAGTAAACCATCTCAGGGAAAGAAACGTTCCCTATAATGTCTTCCTGTGGGTATCCTCTTGTTGTAAGCCTATTTGGTTCAACTCTGGTTATTCCTGTTTTCCATTTAGGATTACTAAGTTTTAACATGTTTTCGATTGTTTCTCTTCCTATTGCCATGATATATCACTCCAGAATTTCGGAAGGGAGGAATATTGTTGATCTTCTTGGTTCCACACAGCAGCAAGGTCTCATAGATAAAATTCTAACGCCACTTGCTCTTTGAGGGCCAATTTTAACAAATGATCCCAGTGCAGTTACAGAACCACCAATTCCAAGGGTTCCAACTTTGGAATCATTAATGGATTCTGTGATTTCCTCTTCTATTTTGGATTGTTCGTTTAAATTCCCTTGTGCCATCGCTTTTAACATCAATGACGAAGCTTCAAAATGAGTTCTACCAATGCCTACAGCAGGGATGCATGGTGTGCACCCAAGCATTTGTACCTCTGATCTGAACCATGTTGATACTTCATTAAATACTTTTCTATTATTTCTCTTGTGGAAAACTCTATATGTGGAGGCCCTTATCTCTGGACCACCACCTAACATTAAAACGGTAATATTCACACCATTTGCTTCAGTTTTATCAATAATGAAGGATGGGGGAATCAGTTTTCCAGGGTCTTCATATAATCCTTTACTTTGTTCTATTCGCTCAATATCATCTCCACGTACAGCCATTGGACGTGCAGGAAGCTTTTGTAAACCTTTTTCTATTCCTCGTCTTATATCTTCCAAAAAATTTCCAGGGAGGGATATATTTTCACCAATTTCAATTAAAACGTGAGGAATACCAGTATCATCACAAAGGGGGAATTTATTTTTATTTGCTATTTCGGCATTTTTGATTAATAATTCAAGCATCCAGGAAGCATTTTCATTGGTTTCATTTTCCAGAGCTCTTTTATAGGCATCGAACTGATCCTCTCTAAATGTTGTACTGGCTTCAATTACAGCATCACTAACTAAATTAACTATTTCCATTAAAACACTTCCCCATTAATATTATAAGATTATTTTGGAATTGCTAAATCAGACGTACCTATTTTAGACATTACGGCATCTTCATAATATCTGTTTATCATATCTTGAACAAGTGAAACCTGTCTCATACGTTCTCCAGCCTGTTTTTCAGTTGTATCCCATCCGTGATGGCCTGCAACTGATCCTCCAGTTTTAAGGTAAACTGGTGCTGCATATTTTATAATTTCTGGAACTTCATAATGTCTTATAAATCCGCCAGATGATTTTGGATTTTCTGTATGAAGATCTATTGAAATGTCAATTGCATTTCTTATTGATGCAATCATATTGATCTGGAGGTCTCTAACAGGATTAAATGAATCTGCCCCAATTTTTTGAAGTAATTTTGCAGATGCAGGATTTCCATGTCCTGTGTGTGCTGATACTTTAAAAATGAGTATCTTTAGGTATTTCCCCTGCTTCACGCATTTTACTTAGTGCCCACAGAAGACCTTCATCATATACAACAATTCCTCTAACTCCAAGCTCTACTGCTCTTTTAACATCCTCAATAGCATAAACTAAGTTATCATATCCTCTTAACCTATATCCAATTCTTTTTCCTTCTTCGGTCCTGGCAGAAGCGCTTGTATCATAGGTTGCACGAGGCCCAACACTTAAAAATAACTCTATTTTTGCATCCTTTGCAATATCTATCATTTCAAGTATTTCTGAATCGGTAAGGAGCATTATACCTTTAGTTTGAGTAACTCTGTGAACTTCAACTCCATATTTATCTGTTGAATCAATTAGTGCCCTCATTGCAGCAGGTTTCTGGATTCCAGGCACTTCAAATCTGTATTGTGCACCATCTGCAAATCTTTTTTTGGATTCATCTAAACTATTATTTGTAATTCCTATTGTTTTAAGAAATTCGTTAGTTTTCATTTAATCATTCCCTTCTTTAAATTCATTATTAAGCATGAGCATTAATTTTTTAATGTTATAATCTTCAAGATTATTGATTATATCTAATATATCTATATTTAATTGAGGATTTAAGGTAAAAAATTTGTTTACTAATTCCTTTTTAGTAAATTGATTTTCAGGCTCGCCTTTAGGTAAATCAACTTTATAATAGTAAGATTGAGTACTTGTATGGATAGTTACTTTAGATGATCTTTTAAATGGATAGAGATCATCAAATTTTTCGCTACATTCAATGACAACTTTACTTGAAATTTTTGCTATATCTTCAGTTATTTTCATATTATCAAGGTTTAAATCTCTATTTTTAAGTGCTATTGCAAGACTCAAGGGTAAACTCTGTCTTAAAGCCTCGGTAGATGTGGGTTCGTAATCATCATGATTAGCAGCAATTTTATATGTTTTAACATTTATTTTTTCAATATCTTCAAGTTTTAAATCATTATTTTCAATTATATTTAATGCAGCGTCAATTGTAGAGTGTAAATGTCTGCAAACAGGATATTTTTTAAAGTATACATTTAAAATATGAAACTTACCTAAATCAAGTTCTTTTGTTGAATTGATCCCTGCCATTCCAGATAAAAATCCTTCTTTTCCTTCAATTATGGTTGAAGCTCCAGTAAACCCTTCTTGTGCAAGAAGAGCTGACAAAATTCCAGATTGTGCAGCTTTCCCTGCATGTAGGTGTTTTCCCATAGATCCAGAATGGTCTGATTCTAAAAGTCCGCTTGCTTGAGTACCTGCAAGTCCAAGAGCGTTAATAATTTGATTTTTATTTAAATTTATGCTTTTACATGCTGCTGCAGCCGCACCAAAAGTTCCACATGTCCCCGTAGTGTGAAATCCTTTGTTTCGATGTTCTGGATTAACAAGTATGCCCATAGATATTGCAATTTCATAACCTGCAACAACTGAAATTATTAAATCTTTTCCATTTTTTTTATTTGCTTCACATAATGAAAGTGCTGCCGGAATAACACATGCACCAGGATGAAGTTGGCCCATTCTATTTCCATCATCCATATCAAGCGAATGAGCTGCTATTCCATTTGCGAGTGCTGAATCAAGAATTGTGGATTGTCTATGACCAATTACAGTAGATTCTTTATTTTTAACTATTATTTTATTTACTGCAAGGGCACTTTTTGTTTTAGATCCCCTAAAAGTAACTCCTAAAAAGTCCAAAAAGCATAATTTAGCTTTTTCTATTACTTCTTCAGGTAAATCATTGTAGTCAATATCTACAATAAAATCAGCAAATTTTTTTGTTATCATTGATATCCAATTCTTGGCTTATTGGATAAACTTTTTGATTATTTAAAAAATTTCAATAATGCTTCATTTAAAGGACATAATATGCACTTTAGCAGTAATAATTCAGAATTAATGTATTTATGTGACTTTAATTACATTTTAACTGGATAAATTTAGATTATTGGGGTATAATATTTAGAATTTCTGGAATGATTTAAAATAAACTATTTAGGGATAATAATATTGTTTCAATATTCAATATAATTTCTATTACTTTTACTGGTAAGATCTAATCATCTAATATTAATTCTAATTAGTAGTAATTTTTGTATTATGATATTCATATTGGTTATTATGCGGGATACATATTTATAGGATTAATTACATATATTAAGACTGATCAGGATTTATAAATCATTTAATTGATAGAAGAATGTAAACCTATGTTATAAATTATTCATAAGGGGGGTTAATGTCTTTTTATAACCTGATCTTAAAAAAAATAGGAAATGTGATGGTATGGATAATCTTCAATACATTAGGATTTTATTAATTGAGGATAATACTGCAGATGCCCGCTTATTTCAGGAGGCATTTAAGGAATCTAGTTTTGAAAATGAAGTCTATAGGGTAAAAAATGGCAATGAAGCAATAAAATTTTTAAAACACGAGAATAGTTATACCGATATGCCTAGGCCCGACTTAATACTACTTGACCTCGATTTACCGCGAATTGATGGTCTAGATGTACTGAAAAAAGTAAAAAAAGACAATGATTTGAAATTAATTCCAGTTATGATTCTTTCAGCATCTGTTGACGATAGGGATATGCTTGGTGCTTATAAATATTATGCCAATGCTTTTATATTAAAACCAGATGATTACCCTTCATTAATTAAGTTTTCAGACTCACTAGTAGATTTTTGGGGCAGATGGGTTAAACTCCCTACTGAAGTGGAAGTTTAAGCTACAATAAATATGATATTAAGCAGTTCTTTTCATTCTTATAATTGGTTTGCTCAAATGTCTCCTTGCAGACGGTGGAACTTCATAAAAACCAATTTTTAAATCTCTTTCAATTTCAACAGAATCTTTAATATCCTCTCGAAGTTTTGTGCCGCATTTAATACATTTATAACCTTTACCTTTCCCTGCAGATTTCATACGTTTTCCACATTCACAGATAGGATTTTGAGTCTCGTATAATTTTTCAAGCTTTAAGATTTCCATCTTCTCTATGTTAAGGGTCTCTTTTTCGCCAATTCCTCCATAAATTCTTATTTTGTCTCCAGGAATTAGTTTTCTGACTGTATCTCTAAATTCTTTGGTTGGTTCATAAGCAGCACAATCAATCTCTCCGTTTTCATCTTTTAGAGTAAATATAACATGTCCCCCTTCAAATGTCGATGGATAATCTTTCACTATTCCATCAACGATATAACATTTGAATTTCTCCATTTTAGAAATACTATCTGTTTTTACAAGATGCATGTCAGTATGCTGATTGGTTTGAAATATAGCGAATTTTTCAATGGGTTCACAGACTTTAATCATATTGTGAGAATTTAAAACAGCATCTTCACTTTCTCCCCTTATACCATACAGTATAGGGCAGGGAGTATGCGGTTCTATTGCAATATATTTATTATCACCATCAACATTGTCGAAAGTTTCTGGATAACTGCATTCATTCATTTTAAATACAGAATCATAGTTAATCTGCCTCTTTTTACCATAATTTTCAGGCATTCTGTAAGATAAGAGTTCATAAGTATAATCATCATCAGGACATCCAATGGCTGCAAGAGCTCCGATT
>JAEYSH010000191.1 GCA_023434825.1 Methanobacteriota archaeon
TAAAGTTTAGTTATCCACTTAAGAGTAATCTTAAATGAATATGTGTCCTTGATTATATAAATATCCTTATTTCTTAGAAAAAATTAAAATTTTATTTTTAAATAAATAAATAATACGGCGTTAAAACATGATTAAAGGCAGTAAATGATTTAATTTTCTATTTTTGAACAATAAAATTATTTTTTAAAACAAACACAATATCCTGATTTTGTTTTATATAACGATAAATCACCGTTTGTAACAAAATCATGGATAATTCCGGCAATATCTATATAAAAGAACCATTCTCCAGTTTCTTCATGTACTAATGCTATGAGCATTTCTAGATAGTCTTGAAGGGGCTGGCAAAACAATGATTCAGATTTTTTAGATTCATCTTTTTCCATTTCATATTTTATAACTTCATTTAATTCATCATCTGATGGTTTTAAGTCTTTCCATACATCAACACATCGGACAGCGAATTTCACATCTTCATATTTAGTTAAATTATTCATAATACACCTTAATTTCAAATATTAATATTATTCCTTAAAGTCCGTTATTTGTTTAACATACATCAATGGATATTTAAGCTCTTCTATGTATTCCATTACCAGCACTGCTTTTTTGTCATTATATAAAGAAATAACTTTAATATTCATCATTTCACCGCTAAGAGAAATGTAATCAAATTCACTATTTGATTCTTCCAGTATCTTTCTATCTATTTTAACTTCTACTTCATGGATGCAGGGCTGAAGTTCCATGGCAGTTTTTATAGATTTTTCTAGATTGGAAGCACTTTTTAGATTAACGGGAGTACCAACAAATTGATGAAAAAGCGCGCCCATGGTAATTGCACCTTCAAATATTGCTCTCTCCCTGTTTGAAATATTGTTAAAATATGTTTTGTCCACATCCATTTAATCACCATTTTAAATTAACTTTGTACATTGTATTTAATAATTCTCTAAAAATTAAATAAGTTGTTTATGTTAGATATTTGGGCTTCTATGTTATTGGGAGGAATAGGAAATAAATAAGCAAAAACTAAAAAGAGTGTAAGCGCAATTACAGCAATTAATAGAAATATTTTATCATTATTTACCGGATATAAATAGGTTACAATTAACCCTAATCCTAAAAATCCGCTTATGAATATAAATGAATATGGAATTGGGAAATCTGATGTTGGCTTATCATTTGAATAATTAAAAGGGTTTATTTTAGTTTGTTCTGCTTGAATAATCAATCTTTCTTTTGTTGATCCTAAAGGATAACATGTTATTAAAAATAGAGTTTTTCCCTGTTCTACATTTAATCTATAAGACGCGGGAACAATATATGATTTTGCTACTTTATATTCTACATTTCCAATTCCTGGCCATGATACTGTTATATCATCTCCTTTTTGAAGTTTATCAAGATTAAGAAAAGGAGATCCATGGAAAGTTCTGTGACCGAATAAAACAACTGTTCCCAAACCCGGTAAGGCTGATTCTGGTTCATGATATATTCCATAATCGATAGACTTGTTATTTATACTCTGATCGATACTAATTGATGGAATTAGCAAATATGGGGTGCCGTTTATGTTTTGGCTTGCACTGGACTCTGCAGAAGCATAATAACTTACTTCCACTAAAAAATAAAGGGATATTATTAGCATCCCTGCTATAATTAAAACCGTAGATAATTTCATACTTAATTTATTTATCACTGATTTTATTTGTAATTAGCGATTCTTTTTATCTAATGAATCTGGAGTAAATCAAACCACCAGCTGCTAATAGCCCTCCAATCACAAATAATCCATATGGAAGTCCTGTTTCTTTGGTTGGTACTGATGATGTAGTGGATGCGGCAGTACTTTTAGGTATGGATGATGTATGGGTACCAGTTCCTCCTGAATTGGAAGAGAAGCTTGAAGGCCATTCATAGGTATATGTAAACCATTCGGATGCACCTGCTCCGATTGTAACATCCCATGAAGCGATTGCACCATTCATTACCTGGTCTTTATCAGTAAATGTTGCTTTTGGATTACTATATGTTAGTTTTGAGTCTGTAGGTACTACTGGGGCTCTTACTATTCCTGAAACTGTATTGGAATCATGATTTGTTAATAGGAATGTGAATGTACCTTTCCATGATTTTAAATCTAAATCTGGATTCAACATTTCTATTTCATTAGGTTGGAACCATGACGAATAAATTCCAGGATCTGGTATTAATGGCCAGTATTTATTATCCTGTGCTCCTGCATTGTATATATAAGATGGTATTTCTCCCATTTGGCCAATAGCATTTAGTTTAAAGCTTACATCCTTAGTTTCCCCAGGATTTATTTTCCATCCATAATCTCCACCAAGGTCGGGATTGACTGCATCTACCATTTTCACTGCTTGTGGACTTGTCCAGTCAATAACCCATTTAATGGTGGCATTATCAACAAGGCTACCAGTATAAACGTGGCTTATTTTAAAATATTGCACATGATCCTTATTATTTTTTATTTTAACATGGATGGTGGCAGTTAAGCCAGTCATATATACATATGTTTCGCTAGATTTTATCCATGTTTCTGCCCCATAAGCAGTGTTGTTTTCGGTTACATTTCCACAAACTATCCCTAAAAATGCTGTTAAAGCTATCAGCATAATGCATGTTTTATCTAAGTTCATAATATCCCCTTTTTTAGCTTTGTACGATTCCTAATTGTGTCCAGTTTATAGTTTTATATTAACCGTATATTGCCCTAAGTTCTTTTATCATCCAATCTGGAGCTTGTTGTGTTGGAACAGTTAATATGACGTTATTCATATTTTGTATAAGGAATATTGCGTTTTCTCTTGGGACTTCTAGCAGTATAAGATATTGTGCATCCAGTTCTCCAAGATTTGAAGCCCTTTCAAAGTCTGATAACCTCCAACCGTATGCATTTAATGTTGAACTTATTTCGGCCTGATCCCAATTATTTGAGGCTGCGGCTCTTAAGAGCTGTTCAACATCTCCCGATGCTGATTCACTGCGTGAACTGGATTGAATTAAGCTATTAATTGCAATGTCTTGAGCATGTGATTTATTAGCTGTGACAACACCACTGTCTCTTGCCCTTAATATTGCAAGTACTGTTGCACCACTTATATTTGGCGTGTTGTTGGTTACGCTTCCATTACTTGATGCGTTCATTAAATATACATCTACAGCGTTTCCAACGTTTATGAGCCCTCCTGCTGCCTGTAATCTGGATATAATAATTGGAATTGCTAAAGTATCTGGAGTTTTAATTACCATATTAGATAATACGCTTGCATCTGCTTGATTTACTAATGTTTGCGCATCTGCAACTTTCATTATAATATTCTTTTGATTTCCTGCAGAATAAACTATCATTACTCTTCCATAAGGGTCTTTCTGGCTTTCAATCTGCTGATTCTGATACTCTCGCCATGCTTGTGTTGCAGGACCAAGTACATCAACAGCAAGTGCCTGTTCTGGTGTTTCTGCACTATCAATTTGCAGTCTAAGATCTATTCCTCTGGGATCGGTTGCTAATGCTCCTGTGAAATAAGTATTAACTTCATTAATTTTTGTTTGTTTGGCATTTCCAAGTGCATCTTGATAAGGTGCGTAAATTAAAAAATAATATCCGGCTCCAACAAGTACAATAAGTATAACTGCAAAAACTGCCGCACCTACTAGGG
>JAEYSH010000078.1 GCA_023434825.1 Methanobacteriota archaeon
TTTTGAAATAAAATACAAGGATGGAATGGGTAGGGTTGGAATACTAACCACTCCTCATGGTAAAGTACAAACACCGGCATTAATGCCAGTAATTCATCCCGGAAAACAAACAGTTGAGGTTAAGAAATTTGGCGCAGATATTGTCATAACTAATGCGTATATCATGTATAAAAATGAAGATTTAAGAGAAAAGGTCCTTGAAGAAGGAGTTCATAGTTTAATAAACTTTGAGGGACCTATTGTTACTGATTCCGGTTCTTTTCAACTTTCTGAGTACGGAGATATCGATGTTGATAACCGCGAAATTATAGAATTTCAAGAAAAAATAGGAACAGATATTGGGACTTCCCTTGATATTCCAACTCCGCCTTATGTTAAACGAGAAAGAGCAGAGCGAGAACTTGAAATCACTCTTGAACGTGCTGAAGAAGCTCTAAAAGTTAGAGAAAATCTCATGATGAATTCAGTTGTACAAGGATCAACTTTTCCAGATTTAAGGGCTAAATGCGCTGAAATTATAGGTAAAATGGACTTTGAAGTTTATCCCATTGGTGCTGTAGTTCCTTTACTTGAAAATTACAAATATAAAGATGTTGTTGATATTGTAATGTCTTCAATAGATAAATTACCTGCAGATCGGCCAAGACACTTAATGGGTGCAGGTCATCCAATGGTTTTTGCACTTTCTGTTGCGATGGGTTGTGATCTTTTCGATTCAGCTGCGTATATCTTATATGCAAATGATGATCGTTTTATGATGCCTGATGGTACTTATAAACTTCAAAATCTTAATTATATGCCCTGTTCTTGTGAAGTTTGTACTAATTATACTCCTAATGACTTAAGGAGTATGAAAAAAGAGCAGAGAATTCAATTGATTGCTGCACATAACCTTAACGTTAGTTTTGCTGAAATTAGGAAAATAAAACAGGCTATAATGGAAGGAAACTTGCTTGAACTTGTAGAACAAAGATGTAGATCTCACCCTTACCTTTTAGATGGTCTTAGAAGATTAAAAGAATATAAAGAATTAATGGAAGAACATGATCCCGCTTATAAAAAATCAGCATTCTTTTATTCAGGCCCCGAGTCATTAAATCGCCCTGAAATTTTCAGACATCATAAAAGACTGGAAAGACTTCCTAAAAAAGATAGATTGGTACTTTTACCTAAATTTAAAAAACCATATTCCAAAACTATTCAAATGAAATTGCTTCAAGATAATAATGAAAATAATTCTACTCTGGATTATTTGGGCAATTTTTTAAAGATTAAAAATGAAAATGAAATTTACAGCGATTCAACACAATTTGCAGTTGTTGATGTTCCTTTTGGAATAATACCTCTTGAAATAGATGAATTATATCCATTAGCTCAAAATGAAGCGCCTTCTATAATGGATGAAGATTCTAAACTCTTTGTTAAACAAATAATTGAATCATATGCTCAAAATTTTAAAGAAATAATAGTGGATGAAAGTTTAATAAATAAATTTGATCTTAATTATGAATTTATTGATTATGATTCTAGCAATTTAGAGATTATTTTTGATGATATAGAGAAAATAAGATATATAGCAGACTATCAATTTGGTAAAGATAGTGGAAAAGCTTTATTTACTGGAAATATTAAAATTGAAAAAAGTAGAAAAACTGGTAAAATACGTCATGTATATGATGGTAAAGAACTAATAGCAACTCTTCGTGCCAGTGATGGGATATTTGTCTTAAATATGAACGGTGCTAAGAGACTTCACAAGTATCTTGAATATCCAAAAAATAGAGTTGTTGTAAACAGTGATGCTGAACCCTTTGCCCGAGAAGGAAAAAGTATATTTGCTAAATTTGTTATAGACATTGATATAAATATAAGGGCAAATGAAGAAGTATTAATTGTAAATCAAAATGATGATTTACTGGCCTTTGGAAAGACAATTCTAAATGGTCGTGAAATTAAAGATTTTAATGTAGGTCAAGCTGTAAAAACACGGAAAGGTGATAAATTATGATACCTGGTGCGGGAATGAACCCAAAACAACTTAAACAAATGCAAAGATCCATGAAACAAATGGGCATGGATATGAAAGATGTTAAAGGAGCTACAGAAGTTATTATCAAATTTAAGGATAAAGAAATTGTTATAAGCAATCCAAAAGTTAATTTAATGGATTTTATGGGCCAAAAAACCTATCAAATAACAGGTAAGCCTAAAGAAAGAAAAATTGAAACTGAACTTGTAATACCAGATGAAGACGTTGAACTGGTTTCTGCTCAAACTGGTGCAAGCAAGGAAGATGCACTCAATGCACTTAAAGAAACAAATGGAGACCTTGCAGAAGCTATAATGAGGTTAAGCTGAATGGTTTTAATTGCTCATTTATCTGATTTACATGTTGGTGCTGTTAATTTTAAGGAAGATTACTTAATTAGTGCCATAAATAGAGTAAATGAGCTGGATACTAATCTTATTATTGTAACTGGAGATATAACTGAGAATGGATATTATGCTGAATTTGAAAAAGCAGCTAAATTTCTGGATTTAATTGAAAGTCCATTACTTGTTGTTCCAGGAAATCACGATGCCAGGCATATAGGAAACGAATGTTTTGAGGAACTCATAAAAAAACGATGCGGAACTTTGAATGTTCGGACTAATGAAATAAGTGCCATTGGACTGGATAGCAGCGAACCAGACCTTGATTATGGTAAAATTGGAAGAGCACAGCAGAAAAAAATGGAAATTGAACTTGAATATGCTGGTGAAAATGGTTTATATAAAATTATTGCTCTTCACCATCATTTGATCCCTATTCCAAAAACTGGACGTGAAAGAAACGTTTTAACTGATGCAGGAGATATATTAAAATCAGTTATTGATGGTAATGCTGATCTTGTCCTTTCCGGACATAAACATGTTCCACATGCATGGCAATTACAGAATACTGCCTTTGTGACAGCAGGAACTGTGTCATCTCTTAAACTTAGGGGAAAGGATATTTGTTCATTCAATACAATTAATATTAAAGAAGATAATGTAGAAATAGTATTAAATTATGTTGATGGGAATTCAAAAATTCTTGCAAAGTTTGAAAATATGTGTAAGGTGATTGATTGAAAATAATTATTGATGCTGCTAATGTGGCCCACTTCAAAAAAGGAAAAGAAGGAATACCAAGTCTGGATCAGGTTCTTAAAGCAATTGAATCATTAAAGGGCTTGGGATATGAGCCAAATGCTATAGCTGATGCATCTTTGAGGCATGAAATAGATAAAAAAGAAGAATTCAATACACTTTTAGAAGAAGGTAAAATTCAACAAGTGCCTTCAGGTACAACTGCCGACCACTATATTTTAAAGACAGCATATGAAGAAAATGCAAAAATACTTTCCAATGACATATTTAGAGAATATAATGATGAATTTAAGGATATTGCAAGTAAAAGGATCCCTTACGATATTAAAAATGGCGAAATATCTATTGGGACATCTTCTAAGCC
>JAEYSH010000219.1 GCA_023434825.1 Methanobacteriota archaeon
GTCTTATTGGATGGTCCATAAAAAAACTTTATATTTTTCTTATCAAGATTTCTTTGTGTTTGAACTTTTTCAACAGCAAAAAGTACTGCATCTCTAAATTCTTCAAATGCACTATTCTCCACTAAACCTTCCCTATTAGTTTTTTCAATCAGATCAAAACTGCCCTTCCTATCTAAATATATAGCACCAATTATAATTTTACTACTCAATACAACACCTGGAGCATTTATTCTCTTAGACTCCAACTGAAGCCAATCGTTTCCAGCATCTCCATATTCGTAAATTCTTATATTATCACGATATACAGATATTCCACCATTAGATTTTAAGTATTCCTTAAGACCCTTAACATCAGATACACCATAGGATAATACTTTACTATCTAAATCAAAGATTATTAATTTCAACTTAACAGTGCCGATTTTATATCTGGACAAATCAATAAATTCTAGTACTTTTTTTCCTTCTTTCCTAACCTCCCTTACCATAGGAATATTTCTTTTAATCTCTTTTCTCGAACTTAACTTATTTAATACAGCCCATGGCTCAAAATTATAAACAAATGAGGTTATAACATCGCCCTTAATTTCTACATCTGCAAAATATAATGCATTTTTTTTAATATTTTCAAATTCTAACATCCCTTCTAACCAGTCTTTATGAGAGGTTTGAAAATCTATAGAAAAAGATTGAATACTTTCAAATGGCGAATTGAGAGATAAAATAGAGCGCTTTAATTCTCTTAACTTACCTCTATTCCAAGAAGACTTTAATTTTGTAATCTTTATATATGTTCCCGTAGAATCATTAGTAAAAACTAACGGCTCTCTTTCCTCAATTGTAATCGGAACTTGCTCCAGATACTCATACTCATCAAAAATTCTCCAGTCAATATTTACAACAACCTCTTTTTCATTATTTGCGCGTGAAACCAAATAAATCTTATGGCCTAACTTATGTACACCAAATCTTCCGATTCCCTTTTCACCCATAGGATATCGTTTCAATTCACTTTTTTGTTTCTTAGCTAATAATTTCTCTAACTCTTGTTTTTTATTGTCCGTCCCAATTTCCATCCAAGTATTTTCTATGGTATCAGCATCCATCCCACGACCATTATCCCAGATAATAATTTCTCCTTGCTCCGGCTTATCTACATCATTCATAATTACCTTCACATTTTTTGCATCAGCATCATATGAATTTTTGATTAATTCTAATAAGGCAATGTTCTCATTTTTAATAAGTTGATCACCTAATTGTGGCATCAATCTTGCTTTAGATTTAAAATTCACCTGTTTACCCATTAATTTCTCTCCCCTTAAAAGAATGCACTAAACTATTTTACTGAGCATTATCTTGATTTCCTTTGCAATTTGCATTGCCATAATTGGAGGAACAGCATTTCCAATTTGTGTAAATTTTTTAAGACGTGATCCTTCAAAATAATAATCATCTGAAAAAGATTGAATACGTGCCGCTTCCCTTACAGTAATAGACCTTGCTTGATTATAATCTGGATGAATATAGTAATGGCCATCTTTAGCAATATGTGCTATGATTGTATGAGAATATTGTTCATCTCCTGCAACTACTTTGTATTTGTCAGTAAAAGATTCTGAATAACTTCTTGTTTTTAACTTTTCAGGCAATTCATTATATATCAGTCTTTTCCCTTCCCTATTCCATAATTCAGCTGCTAATCTGTATATTTCTCTATCATTAGGATTCTGATATCTACATATATGCTGAGTTAAAGGTATGGCAGAGTTAGCTCTTATGCCACTAGTCATTAGATATTCCGATGGATCATGTGAATAAATGTTTTTTTCCTCTCCCGGATTAATTTTACTTAAATCTCTAAATAAATCTGATACAATAACCGAATCTAAGCTGGTTTTAGAATATGTAATTTCTTTAAATGGTAATTCTTTACTCCAGCCGGTTATAATTAAACGTTTTCTTTTTTGTAACACACCAAAATCTGAGGCATCTAAAATTTGAGGATAAACATAATAACCCTTTTCTTCAATTAACTTAAGAAGATTATCATACACCTCCCCCTTTTTTATACTTTGCAAACCTGGAACATTCTCAAATACAAAACATTTTGGTTTAAAGCGCCCAAGCAATTCTGCATAAATTTTATATAAATGATTTCTTTGATCCTTCTTGTCCTCAAATTTTTTGCTATTGCGACCTATAATAGAAAATGTTTGACATGGAGGTCCACCAATTAAGGCATCAATACTATTACAATTATTAAATTTCATACTATTTTCAATTTTTTGGCATATTTCATCCAATGTAATCTCTGAAAGTACTTCATTTATTAATGAATCATTTAATTTTTCAGGAAGCAAAGCATATAGATTATCTCTGTCTATCTTATTTTCCAAATAATCTACATAATACTGAAACTCCCCGTTATTAAATAAATAATGATATGCCAACCTCGTATGAAGAGTATTAATAGCATCTGTATCCATCTCCACATGTGCTAGTGGCATAAAACCCTCTCTAATAAATCCTTCTGCCAAACCACCGGCACCTGAAAACAAGTCTAAAAAAAACATCTTTTATTACTCCCATTTCTAAATATTCTCTAATAGTCTCGCGTTTTTCGATATTACTTCCTCAATGCGTTTTACTCATTT
>JAEYSH010000234.1 GCA_023434825.1 Methanobacteriota archaeon
GAGAAATGGATTCCACAATTACAGTTTCAACAATCTGATATTAGCATGGATTCAAAAGCCTGATTTCAGCTTGTTAGCGGGTTATCATGCCTGGAAAAAGAAGAATAGACAAGTAAAAAAAGGTGAACGGGCCATAAGGGTATTAGCACCTATGCATAAGAAAATAGTAGATGAGGATGGTGAAGAAACATTTATACTCTCTGGATTTAAGCCTGTGAGTGTTTTTGATTTGTCTCAGACTGAAGGTGAGGAGTTAGATGTTGGTTGCAGTGATTTAGTGCAGGGAAATGTTGATTTTAAATCTATTATTAAATCTTCACCTGTTCCTGTAAAAATGAAACATTTAGGTCTTTCAAACGGTAACACAAATGGACAAGTCATAAATCTTAGTCCCCGGAAGAATAAAGCAGCGATGGCAGCTACCTTAATCCATGAAATCAGTCATATCTTACTTGGCCACTGTGAAGAACCAGGAATCCTCTTCGAGACAGACGATAGATCAGTAAAAGAAATAGAGGCAGAGACCTGTAGTTATATTGTTTGCAGCTTCTTAGGCATCGAAAATAACAAAAGTAGATTATATGTAGCAAACTGGGGAGCTACTGCCAATGAACTCAGAGGCAGAGGTAAGAAAATTATTGCCACTGCAGAGAAAATCATTAGAACTATTGGAGCTGTTAACAATGAGTAAAATAGCCGTCGGTGTTGCATTGCTGTTAGGCTTTCTGTTTGCTTGCGCTGTTGTAGGCTTCGCCATATTAGGCGGATCTCAATCTGACGTAGGTTATGGCGCGTTTGACGATGTTGGAACAGACAGCATTGATAGTTACGATGACTATGATGTCGAGAATACTTTCATGGAACTATCACTGCCCTTAATGAGGATTTATTCCTCATTAAATCCTTTTTGGAGCTGATCTCATGAAATGTGAAGAATGCATTCATTTTATGGTTTATACATCGGGAGACGGCTATCATGTACCCTTAGAAACAGAATACTGTTGCAATCTTGAAGATGAGGATGAAGACATCGTAGAAAACTATCTAAATGAAAAAGAATGCCCCTACTACGATCCCGGTCAATGTGAAGTTTGCGGAGAGCCAATACACAAAGGGCATATATTTTGGGCTCACGGCCCATATTGTGATTTCAAATGTTGCAGTGAAGAATGCCAGAAGAGGATATAACCTCTTCTAATTTTTTTTATTTGCATGACAAAAATGAAGTTAGCCTGAGAATATTTCAGTTAAATTTATACAAAAAGCATATTCATTGTAGGTATTGATTTTAAGACTGTTTAGAGATAATTCATTTCTTCGTGTAATTAGACGAATAACGTTCGATAGCATCTTCTTTATAATGTTCTGTCAAAATTTGAATAGCGTCTTGGCAAAGTCTTACTCCACTTACATATCCGCCATTTCTACTTACAGTATCTTTAATCTCTTTAAGAGCTTCTTTTTGCTCTGGTTTTAAATAAATCATTTTCTTGTAAATTTTAATCACCTAATATAACAGCTATTCAAGGGTAATATAAAGATAGCGCTTTAAATTATAATTAAAAACTGTGAAAATACGCTGTTACATATATACTAAACACATGATTTAATTAATTTAGTTTAGGTAATTTTAAAAACGTTTATAAGTATTGTGAATTTTTTACATTATTGTTTTTGAAATATTTATCGTTAGGGGCTGTTGTTTGATTATAGTGTAAAGAAATTTTTTCTTTTGGCGTTTATTAACTTTTTATAAACAAAATATTATAAATGACTTAAACAAATTATGATTATGCCATTATTCTCATTTAAAAATGATAAATTAGAACGGATAAACAAAGTTGATTTTAAATATGAAATAGATATCCAAAAGCTCACAGAAGAGAATTTGAATACAATTTTTGGCCTGGAATTTGTACAAACAGAATTTCAATTGAATAATTTACGTATTGACACTTTGGCATTTGATAAAGAAACTAACTCTTTTGTTATAATTGAATATAAACGTGATAAAAACTTCAGTGTTATAGATCAAGGTTATGCTTATCTTGCTTTGCTTTTAAATAATAAAGCTGATTTTATTCTAGAATATAATGAATTAAAAGATAATTTTTTAAAGAAAAATGATGTAGATTGGTCGCAATCACGAGTTATTTTTGTTGCACCTCAATTTACTCGATATCAACAACATGCGATAGAATTTAAGGATTTACCTATTGAATTATGGGAGATTAGTAAATATACAAATGAAAGTATACTTTTTAACCAATTAAAATCTCCAGACACAAGTGAATCCATTAATACTGTCAGTGAAAAAAATAAAATTGTTCAAAGAGTCAGTAATGAAGTTGAATTATATACGGAAGATAGACTCTTTAAATATCCTCCTGATGAAATTAAAGAATTTTATTTTGACATAAAAAAAAGAATTCTTAATTTAGATGATAATATTGAGATAAAACCATTTGCTAACACCATAGCATTTAAAATTGATAAACATATTGTCAGTGTTTCTTTACAAAAAACTCAATTAAAAATTTGGCTCAATTTGAAAAAAGGAGAGCTAGATGATCCTAGAGAAATGGCAAGGGATGTCTCTGAAGTAGGTCATTGGGGATTAGGCGATTATGAAATTAGTATAAAGCCTGATGATGATTTAGATTATTTAATGACATTAATAAGACAATCTTACAAAGAAAATTCTTAAATATGTGTTAATATGAAGCCTGAAGAAAAAGCACGAGAAAAAATCGATGAACTTTTAGAAGCTGCAGGATGGGTAATCCAGGATAGAGATGAATTAAATTTAGGTGCTGCTTTAGGT
>JAEYSH010000031.1 GCA_023434825.1 Methanobacteriota archaeon
AGATGATATTACTGGGGGAGGATTACCGCAGGGAAGACCAACTCTGGTTTGTGGCGCTGCGGGATGTGGTAAAACTATTTTTGCAATGGAATTTATTATTCATGGTGCAGAAATGGGCGAACCCGGACTTTTTGTTTCATTTGAGGAACAGATTGATGATCTTAAAAAGAATTTCAGTTCTATGAGTCCTAATTTGAGTGATTTAATTGATGAAAACAAAATTTCACTTGATTATGTTCATATAGAACGTAGTGAAATTGAAGAAACGGGAGAATATGATCTTGAGGGTTTATTTATTAGATTAGGATATGCTATTGATTCTATTGGTGCTAAAAGAATTGTTTTAGATACAATTGAAGCTCTTTTTTCAGGGTTCAGTGCTGAAGCCTTGCTACGTGCAGAATTACGCCGATTATTCAAATGGCTTAAAGATAAAGGAGTTACAGCCATAATAACTGGTGAAAGTGGGGAAAAAACATTAACACGTTACGGATTAGAAGAATATGTTGCAGACTGTGTTATATTACTCAATAATCCTGTTGTAAATAAAATTACTACACGTAATCTTAGAATTGTAAAATACAGGGGTTCTTCACACGGTTCTAATGAGTATCCATTCATGATTGATGAAAATGGAATAACTGTGCTTCCAATTACATCTTTGGGATTAAGTCATGATACCTCAGATGAATTTGTTTCCACCGGTATTGAAGGGCTTGATGATATGTTAGATGGTAAAGGATACTATAAAAGTAGCAGTATTCTTGTAACAGGAAATGCAGGAACGGGTAAAAGCAGTGTCGCAGCCCAATTTGCAAATGCATCATGCAAGAGAGGAGAAAAATGCCTTTATGTTGCTTTTGAAGAGTCTCCAAAGCAAATTATGCGTAACATGAAGTCAATTGGCATTAATCTTGAACAATGGGAAAATAAAGGACTTTTAAAATTCCAGGCAACACGTCCATCACTTCATGGGCTTGAATTACATCTTGTAACCCTATATAAATTAATCAATGAATTTCAACCTGAAAACGTTATTTTGGATCCTATAACTAATTTAACTGCGATAGGAAACCAAACTGAAATTAAATCAATGCTCACTCGTTTAATAGACTTTTTGAAAAATAAACAGATAACTGCTTTAGCTACAAGCTTATCCGTAATGGGCCAAGTTGAGTCTGATGTTGGAGTTTCCTCGTTAATGGATACATGGATTAATTTAACGGCTAAAGAGTTTAATGGGGAGCGTAACAGAACAATAGATGTTATAAAATCCCGTGGAATGGCGCATTCAAATCAGTTAAGAGAATTCCTGTTAACTGATAATGGAATTAAATTAGAAGAGGTTTATGTTGGCCCTGAAGGGATGCTTACTGGCTCTGCTAGAGTTTCACAAATAGCAATAGAAAAAGCTCAAAAATTAGGTAGAAAGCAGGAAATTGAGCAAAAACAGAAAGAAATTCAGCGTAATCGTGAGGTAATGAAAGCAAAGATAGCAGAAATCAAATCAAAGTTTGAAAGCAAAGAAAATGAACTTCAAAGAGATATCGAACAGCAGAAGCTAAGTGAAGAAATTCTGGAAGACGATCAAATGAAAATGGCCACAATTAGGAAATCCAGTAGGGGGATGGATCAATGAAATTAGATGAAACTAATAATGAATCTCCGGAATTTTGGGAATTACGGTTATATGTAGCTGGTCAAACACCAAAATCATTGGAAGCATTCAGTAATTTAAAAAAAATAGCTGAAACACATTTAAAAGGCCAATACCGTATTGAAGTTATAGATTTGCTAGTTAATCCAGAATTAGCTAAGGGTGATCAAATATTAGCACTTCCTACACTTGTTAGGAAGCTTCCGGAGCCAGTTAAAAAGATCATTGGCACACTTGCTGATGAAGAAAAAGTACTGGTTGGACTGGATATACGGCAGATTTCAAAAAATTAATATTGGGGCAACATATGGATAAAAAGGTTCAAAATAAATTGGATGAATTTGAAGATGCAATCGTATCAGAAAAAAAAGGCGATAAATATATATTAAGACTTTTTATTGCTGGAATTAATCCAAAATCACGTAAAGCAATTCAAAATTTAAAAGAAATACTGGATGAAAATCTTAAAGATCAATATGAGCTTGAAATTATTGATATTTATCAACAACCCATATATGCTAAAGAAGGGCAGATAGTAGCCGCACCTACTCTAATTAAGGAGTTACCTCCTCCTCTGCGTAGATTTGTGGGTGATTTATCTAATAAAGATCGAATTTTATTGGGTCTTCATTTAAAATCAAAAAATGAAAACGAAAAATAATGATACTATGGAAAGAAATAAAAGTGATGATATTTCATCTGAAGAGCTTGAAGATTTACGTTTAAGACTTGCTGAGGCAGAAGAAACATTAAAAGCAATTCAAAATGGAGAAGTTGATGCTGTAGTAGTAAATGGTGAAATTGGTTCACAGGTTTTCACATTAAAAGGTGCTGATTATGCTTACAGAATTCTTATAGAAGAAATGAACGAAGGAGTGGCTATGTTAACTCCAGATCGTACTATTTTTTACTGTAATGGTCAATTAGCGTCTATTTTAAAGACTCCACTAGAGGAAATGATTGGAAAATCTATAGATGAATTTATTTCTCCCGATAATCTTAATAAATGCCAAATGCCTCCTGAACCAGGTATAAACAGTAAATGTAAAGAAGAAACTGCTATTCGGGCAAGTGATGGTACACTAGTGCCTGTACAGATTACTTTTCGATATTTGGAACAAATAAATGGATTTAATATGGTTATAAATGATATAACTCCACAAAAACAATCTGAAAATGAATTAAATACTCTTCTTGAAGATTTAAAACGTTCTAATGAAGAACTGGAAAGATTTGCTTACGTTGCTTCTCATGATTTACAGGAACCACTTAGAACTATAGCAAGCTTTACTCAACTATTAGAACGTCGTTATAAAGGGAAATTTGATGAAGATGCAGACGAATTTATGGATTACATTGTAGAGGCTGCAAAGAGAATGAAGCAGCAAATTGAAGGATTACTTGAGTTTTCGCGTGTAGCAACAAAGGGTGTAGAGTTCAAAATTGCAGATATGAATAAAGTTTTAGAAAGGACTATTGGTACTCTTAATGCTTTAATTAACGAATGCAACACCGATATTACCTATGATAATCTCCCTATTGTAATGGGAGATCCAGAACAACTTCAGAGAGTCTTTCAAAACCTGATTTCCAATGCAGTTAAATTCCGGAAATATGAAGAACCATTGAAAATTCATATTTCTGCAAAAATAGATGAAAAAAATAGCCAATATATTTTTTCGGTATCTGATAATGGTATTGGAATTGAAGAACAATATTTAGAACGTATTTTTATTATATTCCAGCGATTACATACATTAGCAGAATATAAAGGCACAGGCATAGGCTTGTCCATAGTCAAAAGGATAATAGAGCGCCACGGTGGATGTATTTGGGTTGAATCTGTATTTGGGGAAGGATCAACATTTTATTTTACATTACCAATTATATAAGTACTCTTAACATGTTTTAATTTTTAATTTTTTATATAAAATCCTATTCTATTTTTTTGAATGATAATATCATAATAAAAATACATATTAATAATGATAGCACATAATAATAAATAAGTGTTCATTAAATTTGCGGGTATTTTATAAATTCTGCAATTAATGGGGGGTATCTTTAAACATGGAGTCAAAAAGTTTATTTTCTTTTAAAGAACATCAATATCTCCAAATATTTGATAATATGGAAGAAGAAGTCCATATTTATGAAACGGTACGTGATTATAAAAATGAGATTGTAGATCTGATTTTTAGACATGTTAATACTGCATCAATAGTAAATTCACGGGTTTTTGAAGAAAAAATTATTGGTAAAAAGGCAAGTAATTTAAAGGGATTTGAGGAAATTCTGGAAAATGATTTAAAGATAGCCAATGAAATTTTTGCCAAAAATAGGGACTCAAAATTTGAAATATATTTCTCTGAGCTTGATAAATACTATTTAATTACAGCATTTACAATTAATGGATTATTTGTTACAATACGTAAGGATATTACACATCAAAAGGAAGCAGAAGATAAAATTAAGATTCAATTGAGCGTATTATCAGAAATTAAAGACGTAGTTATAGCAACTGATCAAAATGAGCATATAACTTACTGGAATAAAGGAGCTCAAAATCTTTTTGGTTATATTGAAGATGAAGTAAATAATAAAAATCTTTATACTATTTTGAATTACAGATGGATGTCTCCAGAAGATAGAAAAAAAGCTCATCATCAACTTAAAACGATTGAAAAATGGTATGGAGAGAACTTAACTACTAAAAAGGATGGTAAGGACGTATATATTGAATCAACCATAAATGCTTTTAAAGATAATAATGGAAATTATATTGGTTCTATTTATGTTATTCATGATATTACAAGCTCTACTAATGTAAAAAAAGCCCTTGAAGAAAATTATAAAAGTTTACAGGAAGCACAAAGAATTGGAAAAATGGGAAATTGGGAATGGGATATTAAATCTAACATTATAACTATATCTGATGGTTTATACAGCATTTATGGCATTGATCCAGGTAAATTTGTAAAATATGATACTATACTGGATAGAGTGATACCCGAAGATCAAAAAATAATCAACAGCTGTCTTGAAAAAGCTTTAAGGGAACATAAACCCTTTAATTATGATATTACAATATGCCTTAAAAATGGCAGCTACCGTGAAATTTCATGTAATGGAGAAGTAATTACCGATTTTGCAGGACATCCTCTTAAAATTCATTGTGTTGAACAGGACATAACAGAACGAAAAAAAATTGAATATGAATTATGGGAAGCAAAAAATGAGCTTGAAGATATTGTCAGGCGACGTACAAGGGAATTAAACCAGACTAATGTTCTTCTTCAAAATGAACTGGAAGAGAAGGAAATAGCAGAAAAAAAGCTTAAAAAAAGTCAAATAGAGCTCAAAAATTTGGTTGAAGAGTTAAAAAGATCTAATGAAGAGCTTCAGCAATTTGCATATGTCACATCCCACGATCTTCAAGAACCACTCAGGACTATTTCTAGCTTTACACAGTTACTGGAACACAGATATAAAGGACAGATGGATAAGGATGCTGATGAATTCATTGAATACATTGTAGATGCCACTAAAAGGATGCAAAATTTAATTAAAGACCTTCTTGAGTACTCCAGGGTCACTACAAGAGGAAAGGAATTTGAACTTGTAGATACTGAAGAAATTATTGAAGAAGCAATCTCTAATTTAAGTGCTGCCATTACTGAAAGCAACGCCCAAATTTCATACGACAAACTTCCACAAATTATTGCAGATAGCAGGCAAATTGGCCAGCTATTCCAGAATTTAATTTCCAATGCAATTAAATTTAAGAAGCAAGGAATTCCCCCAAAAATAAATATTCAAGTTAATAAAGATGAGGAAAATGGAGAATATGTTTTCAGCGTCAAGGATAATGGGATTGGGATTGAAAAAGATTATTTTGACAGGATTTTTACAATATTTCAAAGACTTCATACACGTGATGAATATTCTGGAACAGGAATAGGCTTATCTATCTCTAAAAAGATAGTAGAACGTCATGGGGGCAATATTTGGGTTGAATCAGAATTTCAAAAAGGATCTATATTCTATTTTACTATAAATTCATCAGATGATGATAAGATATCTAAAATAGCAATGAAATAGTATTTCCGGACTTTTTATTTAAATAAAAAAGAAAAATAGTAGATTAAGTGGTTATAAATTTAAAATATACTTATTCTGCGTCTTCAAATTCGCCGTATGTGATTTCTATCTGGCAGCCTTTAGGACCGCAGCAGAAATGCTGTAATTCAAATTGTACAGTCATTTTTTTACCTCAACTTAATTGTAAACATTCAAATGGGGTTTTTTAAACCTCAACATAATATAGAACTACTATTAATATATACTTAATGGTTAGTGAAATATACTGGTTTAATATATTATAATAACTCTGGAGGTCTTGACAGAAACCTTTATTATCTTACCAATAATAATAATATACAATGATAAATGAGGCTGAAATGTACAGTAAAGAGATGGATGAAATCAAAACAAAGCTTACAACCATCCATCAGGATATTAAAAATCTCATGGAGAACACTAACCAGCAGTATATTGATTTGATACTTGCAAATTCAAAGAAAGACTTTATAAACGCACTGAATGGTTATCTTGGTCAAGATATTCAAAATGGACTTGAAAAAGGAATGATTGAAAGGTGTGAGAAGAAAGGGGATTGTAAAGAAATATTTATAACATTCCTGCATAAAAATGCGGGCCTCATAAACCAGGATAAAATTACTGAAGAATCTATACTGGAAAATAGATTAGAATTGAATAAAATTAGAGATGATCTTCCATTTACAAAATGTGAATTCTGTTTTGAAGAAGTTAACAGCCTTTTTGAAAAACAAATTAATTTAATGCATTCCATGTGTATTTACAGTGCCCCTGAAGAAAAAAAGCAGGATATATGTACAATTTGCGAAGAAAGTTTGGTTAAAGATGTACTTGAGCCTTTATCCAATAAACAGAGACTTCAAATTTTAAAATCAATGGCCAGTGAGACTAAAACATTCTCTTCACTATCAAAGATAACAAATTTAAAGGGAGGTAATTTGTTATTTCATATACAAAAATTGCTTGATAGTGGAATGATTATTCAAAGACATGAACGAGGCGATTACATGCTCACTGATAAAGGATATAAATTAATGGTTGTTTTAAGTGAAGTTCATGTGCTTTTAAATGAAAAATAGTAGTTATTGGCTTTTATTTTACAAAAAGAGCAGATTTATACAAATTTTCTCTAACATCCGGTACTATTGTTTCTAAAAAATTCAAAAAGTCTTTAGGAGTTTCATATTTCATTTCAAACTCTGGAAGAGGTTTATTTTCTAACCATGAATAAATCCATGCGTTTGGCACACGAATTAATGGATAAATTATTTTTATGTCATTATAAAACTCTTTAGAACTAATAAGTTCAAATTTTTTCCCATTTAACATTAAATCAATGATATTTTCTGCTTCATGATCCAGAGTAATTGGCAATGCAACCGAATCCACATCTAAATCATCTATTTCTTTAATATTCTCACCAAAAACAAGTTTAATTCCATATTTACGTTGATAAGGCTCCAAAATCACATGAAGCGCAAAATTAAAAGGATCATCATTTTTTACTAAAAATATTTTCTCACGAGGTTTAATAACGTGTGCAAGATTTCTAGAAGCTCTTGTGCATATTTTCTGGAATATTTTAGAGCGAATTACTTCAATATTCTCGTAAACTTTCAAAAATTCTTCTTCTTTTTTCCTTGAAAATCTGGAAAACTTCAAATTATTTATGAATATTTTATTTTCAATTATACTTACAAACCTCGTATCTACGCCTGCTTTTTGCAAAAATTTAACCAGATTTTTATCCATTATATCACATTCATTTTATAACATTTTAAATTTTTTAAATTAAAGTTAAAATATTTACTGGATTCAGAGGATAAATGAAAAATTTTTAAACTTCCAAAAATAAAACTTTAACTGGGATTAAATATGCTCAAATTATTCGGTAAGAAAAAGAATGAAAAAGAAAGGGATATTTTAGAAATAAATATCTCCGAACCTGTTGATTGTCTTTGCGATTTTACATATAACTTTTACTGGCAGCACAAAGGAGAGAAACTCAAGCCAGAATGGAAAATTCCCGGAAATGAAACTACTTTTAAAGATCTGGTTGAACACCTTAAAAATGGCGGCTCAGTTAAGATAAATGGAGATGCAGGGCACCGATTATGTTCCAGCATGGGTGTTGATATCAAATATTTCGGCGGAAGCGGAAAAGAAATTGAAGTCGGAGATGTGATTGTAGACGGCGATGTGGATACCAGAATGGGAATAAGCATGGTTAAAGGCAGTATTTACGTAAACGGGAAGTTTAAGGAACCTTTTGGGAATCTGGTTCAGGTTAAATCAGATATGAAAAATTACCGTAAATATAAATCAATTACCGATATTGTAATGAATGGCCTTCAAGGAGAAAAGCTTGAAGGCAGTCAAATAACTTCAAATGGCATTCTAATCACTGATGGATCAGTTAGAGATACTGTAGGTTCAAGGCTGGATAAAGAAGCAGAAATAGTTCTAAATGGAAACGCTGATTTAAGTACTGGAATTTTAATGCGTAAAGGAACTGTTAGGGTCAATGGAAATGCAGGTAAAAATACTGGAGCTTTACTAAATGGTGGAACAGTTATTATAAATGGTAACTGCGATGATTTTACTGGTATTGATATGATTAAAGGTGCTATAATTGTAAATGGAGATGCGGGTAAATTTTTAGTAGCAAATAAAAAGAGTGGGGCAGTTTTTGCAAAAAAAGGAAGTCCAATACCTCCAGCAAATGAAAAAAAACTTAGAAGTGATGAAAGCTCAATGTTAATGAAGGAGGGATTCAACCCTCGGGAATTTAAAAAATTTGAATAAAAAAAATTTTATTATTTATTTAC
Organism: Methanobacteriota archaeon; assembly: GCA_023434825.1. GTDB lineage: Archaea > Methanobacteriota > Methanobacteria > Methanobacteriales > Methanobacteriaceae > Methanobacterium_D. The sequence goes on from JAEYSH010000031.1 coordinate 8,605, forward strand.
ATTTGAAGATATTGGATGGCTTTCAAATCTTCTTTCTAAAATGAATACTACGGCAAATCCTATAATTGCTGCAATAATGATGGGAATTGGGGATTCCATGCTAACAGTTATCTTTTCATAAGGAAGTCTGAGTGTACCTATCATTAAGCCAACCAGAAATGCCATCGTAATGGACTTATGGTGAGTTAATAAATAATCAAGAACTCTTGAAAATGATAAGATTCCAATTAAAGCTCCAAGTATAAATGTTATAATTTCTGCCAGTTGCAAATTATTTAAAGCGTTTATCATGTACTCATACTGGTTTAAAAGGAGGAGAACAAATGCTCCGGAGATTCCTGGAAGTATCATAGCACATATGGCAATTGCTCCAGATAAGAAAAGAATTGGTAAAGTGTGATTAGCTTGAATTGGGTTTAAACCTACGAATATAATTGCAAAAATAAAACCAACAATTAAAAAAGCTATATTTTTTATATTCAGTTCATCTACATGTTTATATACAAAAAACGCTGATGAAAGTATTAATCCAAAGAAAAAAGCAAATGTAACTGCAGGATAATTTGCTAAAAGGAAGGATATAACTTTGGACATGGAAAGAATTGCCAGGCCTATACCTAAAAATAGTGGAATAAACAATTCATAATCAATTTCTTCAAGTAAACTTTGTTTAAATCTTTTGAAATCTCCTTTAAATAGGTATAAAATGAATTTGAAATCAATACGACTTATGGCATGGACTAATCTTTGATAAATGCCTGTAATCAATGCGATGGTTCCTCCGGAAACGCCCGGAATGACATCGGCTGTTCCCATGAATAAACCTCTTAAAAATATAAGAAATGTTTCAATGTTTAGTTTAAGTTTCATTTTTAGCACCTTATCTGTCTTAATGCAATTGAAATAGAATATGTTAAAATCAGATTCTTAATTAAGTATTTATTCTGTGTAATATAATTTTTTGCATATCTTGTATAATTATTTATACATCTTAAGCTGATTTTAAATTCATGATAAGTATTGTAGATTATGTAAGTCAAATAGCAATTCAACTAATAGAAATGTTAGGATATTGGGGAGTATTTTTAGGAATGACAATAGAAAGTGCCTGTATTCCCCTACCAAGTGAAGTTATAATGCCATTTGCAGGATATGCTGTTTGGGATGGTAAACTGGCATTTTGGGGTATAGTAATTGCAGGGGTTCTTGGTAATTTACTTGGATCATGGATAGCTTATTTTATAGGATTAAAAGGTGGAAAACCATTTTTAGAAAAATATGGTAAATATGTCTTCATCACCAAAACTAAGCTTGATATAGCCCATAACTGGTTTGAAAGATACGGCCACGAAGCTGTTTTTATTAGCAGAATGCTGCCAATTATTAGAACATTTATTTCACTACCAGCAGGTATTGCCGAAATGGATTTTAAAAAATTTACAATTTATACATTATTAGGATGTATTCCATGGGTTATTTTATTAGCCTATATTGGGGTGCTACTTGGGGAAAATTGGGAAATTATAAGGAGCTATTTCCATATTCTGGATATATTCGTCGCAATTGGGATTGTAGCAGTTATTATCTACATAATTTACCATTACAGAACTAGAAATTAAATGACAATCATTTAGTTTATTCTATTTTTAATATTTAAAAACAAAAAATGAAGCAATTATCACGTAAACTATAACTCCAATAATCAGCGATATCCAGAAATCATATTTTGGAGCTAAATAAAAGACTATTATCAAGTATATAATCCATGCTGGCGTTAGTAGAAGTAATCCTTTTACATAATAGATTAATGCTTCTGAGCCTGCAGCAGTATAT
>JAEYSH010000068.1 GCA_023434825.1 Methanobacteriota archaeon
CTGGGTGATGTATGCTTCAGATGAAATAGCTCCCAAAATGCTTGATTTAGATGATGAAGCTTTTTCAGTTAACATTTATGAAATGTTCAAGCATTATCTAAAGGCTTGGGATAAGGAAAAAGTAATAAGCTCTATTTGTAGTATGTTTATAATCAAAAACTCTTATAGTGCTGTTAATAAAAACGCCTTAATTAAAACTGTTTCTGAAAAATTTACTAAAGACATTGAAAGTGATGCTGATATTTTGGAAATATGTAAAATTATTGACCAAGAACTTAAAAATCAATCAAGCAGTTAAACATCTGAACCATCCTTAATAAGTTATTAAATATTATATTCGCTTGATTAACCCAAAATGTTAAGCAAACAAGCTTATTTTAGTTAACATTAACTTTTTCTGAGAATTAAACGCTCTAAAGAACCACCCACCACCATCCACCCAATGCGATAATAGCTTGCTTCCTTTCCTAATCTATGGGCCCGATAAACTGACCCTACTTGTTCCCGTTTGCGCCATTGGGATAACTCATCTGTTTGCTTTGTCTATTTGCGCATTTCTTTTTTATTTTTGGTGAATCAATAAAAAGGAGTTGATAAACCATGAAAATAGAAAAAACCCTAAAAGGTAAGGAATTGACCCAGTTCCTAACAACGCAGTTAGATAATTTTGCAGATAATATCTGCCAAGACCCAGATGAGATATTAGAATTCTGTAATCGTTGGAGGAATGGTTTCCACAATTACAGCTTCAATAACATAATACTTGCATGGATTCAAAAGCCAGATTTCAGCTTGTTAGCTGGATTTTGGGCGTGGAAAAAGAGAAATAGACAAGTAAAAAAAGGTGAACGAGCAATTCGAATTTTAGCACCTATGCATAAGAAAATAATAGATGAATATGGTGAAGAAACATTTATACTCAGTGGATTTAAGCCTGTAAGTGTTTTTGATTTGTCTCAGACTGAAGGTGAAGAATTAGAGGTTGGTTGCAGCGATTTGGTTAAGGGAAATGTTGATTTTAAGTCTATTATTAAATCTTCTCCAGTTCCTGTAAAAATGAAACATTTAGGTCTTTCAAACGGTAACACAAATGGGCAAGTCATAAATCTTAGCCCTAGAAAGAATAAAGCAGCGATGGCAGCCACTTTAATCCATGAAATCAGCCATATAGAGCTGGGGCACTGTGAAGGACCTGGGACCCTATTTGAAACAGAGGATATGAGTGTTAAGGAAATAGAAGCAGAGACCTGTAGCTACATAGTTTGCAGCTTCTTAGGGATCGAAAACAATAAAAGCAGACTTTATGTGGCCAATTGGGGCGCTACAGCCGAGGAACTCCGGGGCAGAGGTAAGAAAATTATTGCAACCGCAGAGAAAATAATTAGAATTATTAATTCTCAAGGAGGGAATTAGAATGGCCAATATAGTAATAGCTCTAGCAATAGGTTTATTATTCGCATTAGTCGTGGTTGGATTTGGTGTATTAGGTGGAACACAAGGAGATGTTGGATATGCTCCATACGAAGATGTAGGGGCTGACGATATTGATATGGGCTACGATGACTACGATATCGAGAATACTTTCATGGAATCAGTTATGCCACTATGGGAGATTAATTCTCCCCAAATCTCTTTTAGGAGCTGATATAATGAAATGCGAAGAATGCATACATTTTATGGTTTATATATCGGGTGACGGCTATCATGAACCATTAGAAACAGAATACTGTTGTAATCTTGAAGATGAGGATGAAGACATCGTAGAAAGATATCTAAATGAAAAAGAAACCGCTTGCCCATACTATGATGCCGGCCTGTGTGAAGTTTGTGGAAAACATATTGGAAAAGGGCATATCTTTTGGGCAATCGGACCATACTCTGATTTTAAATGTTGTAGTCAAGAATGCCAGAAGAGAATATAACCTCTTCAATACTTTTTTTAATAGTTAAAACAAGAAAAGGTTAGCCTGAGAACATTTCAGTTAAATTATACAAAAAGCATATTCTCCGTAAATGCTGATTTTAAGACTGTTTAGAGATAATTCATTTCTTACTGTAATTTGACGAGTAATGCTGTATTGCCTCTTCTTTGTAATGTTCAGTCAAAATTTGAATTGCATCCTGGCAGAGCCTTACTCCTGATACATATCCACCATTTCTACATACTGCATCTTTAATTTCGTCAAGAGCTTCTTTTTGCTCTGGTTTTAAATAAATTAGTTTTTTATAAATTTTAATCACCTAATATAAAACCTATCTGAGGGTAATATAAAGATGTCGAGCTTTAATCATTATTAAAGAATTCAATAATTTCATGGAATAAATATAAAATCTAAACTTCTAATATTGATTAATGAAAATTGTAAATATTGTCGCTGTTGCAAAAATGAAAGAGCCTTTTGATTTAGATATGCTCTTAAACAAATTAGATAACACTGAAAAAGATTCATTCTGGGTTAAAACGAGATTAAAACCTGAAAATTATTATGTTGCTTTTTATGGTTCTGGTAAATTTCTTATTACTGGTATAAAAGATATTAAAACAATAGATATTATTTCTAAAAGAGTAATTGGACTACTACAGGATGCAGATATAGATAATACACTTGAAATTGTAGAAATTAAAAATATAGTAATGACTGATGAAATTAAGTTAAATATGTCATTGGATGATATAATAGTAGCTCTTAATACTACTTCTGCTTCTTATGAGCCTGAAACATTCCCTGGTTTATTTTATAAAGATTCTGAAGGAATAAACTTTACACTTTTTTCAAGCGGAAAAATCATAATTACAGGATTTATAGATATAAAATTAGCAGAGAATAATTTAAATAAATTTAAAGAACTTATGATGTCACTAAATTAATTTTTATTTATTTTACTATTCCATTAGGGTATAAATATTCTGGCAAAATCAAACCGGAAAGTTAAAAAGTATGATTTTAAAAATCAAAAATAGAAGATAAAATATTATTCTTTTTAAAAGGAATAACAATCACCATGAAATGGTTCAAATAAATAAAAACAAGAGGGGCACAAAATGAGTAATTTTCAAGAGAAAGTAACATTTATATGGGATCTGGCAGACTTACTAAGGGGAGCATACAAAAGAAACGATTATCAAAAGGTTATACTTCCTTTTACAGTTTTAAAAAGATTTGACAGTGTATTAAGCCATTCAAAAAAAGATGTGATTGAAACATATAACGAATACAAAGATCAATTTGACAATTTAGAGCCTGTATTAATGGAAGCTGCCAGAGATAAAAATGGCAATGAACTTGGATTTTATAATTACTCAGAATTTGATTTTGCAAACCTTCTTGCAGACCCTGAACACATAGAACAGAACTTAAACCATTATCTGGACTGTTTCAGCGAAAATGTCCAGGATATTTTTGAAAATTTCTATATTAAAAATAATATAAATAAATTAGCAAAAGCAGATCTACTATATTTACTTGTTAAAAAGTTTTCAGAATCTAAAGTTGATTTACACCCTGATAGGGTTTCCAATCATGAAATGGGAACAATATTTGAAGAGCTAATCCGTAAATTTGCCGAACAGTCCAATGAAGAAGCGGGTGAGCACTTTACACCTCGTGATGTTGTTAATTTAATGACCAGCCTTATTTTTATTGAAAATGGAATTCATTTAAAGGAGAAAAATTTAATTAAAAAAGTTTATGACCCTGCCTGTGGAACTGGAGGAATGCTAACAAGCTGTAAAGACTACATAATGGGAATAAATGACTCTGTTGATATAATACTTTATGGTCAGGAAATTAATGAAGAAATATATGCTATTTGCAAAGCTGACATGCTGATAAAAGGAGAAGACTCTGGAAAAATCAGAGGACCATCAAGTACACTATCAGATGACCAGTTCCCTCAGGATAAATTTGATTTTATGATATCCAATCCTCCCTATGGAAGAAAATGGGAAGGAGATAAAGAAGTAGTAATGAAAGAAGCTGAAAGAGGCTTTGACGGTAGATTTGGAGCAGGAACTCCAAAAATAAGCGATGGACAATTATTATTTTTAGAACATATGCTTTCTAAGATGAAAGAAGAGGAAAAATCGAGAATTGCAGTAATTACCAATGGATCACCACTATTTACAGGTGATGCAGGTTCCGGAGAAAGTAATATCCGTAAATGGATTATAGAAAACGATTACCTTGAAGCAATAATTGGTTTGCCTGAGCAGTTATTTTATAACACAGGAATCAGGACATATATCTGGATTTTAACCAATGAAAAACCAGAAGAAAGAATTGGTAAAATACAGCTAGTTGACGCGACTTCTAATTTTAAAAAGATGCGTAAGAGTTTAGGTAATAAAAGAAATTATCTTCATGAAGATGATATAAAAGAAATTCTGAATTTATTTTCTAAATTTGAAGAAAATGATTACTCAAAAATCTTCGATAAAGAAGACTTTGGCTATACCAAAGTAGTTGTCGAAAGGCCATTACAGTTGAATTATGAAGTAAATGAAGAAAGGCTTGATAATTTATACGCTATTAATGCATTTGCCAAATTTGCTCAAAGTAAAAGTAAAGATCCTGATATAAAACTGCAGGAAGAAGAAGCAGGAACGAAAAAACAGGAAGAAATAATCAATTCATTGATGAAAATTGATGGAATTTATACTAACTGGGATAAATTTGAAAAAGATGTTAAAAAAGCCTTAAAACAATTTGATCTTTCTGCAACTTTAATTTAGAATATCATTATTGCATTATCAGA
>JAEYSH010000140.1 GCA_023434825.1 Methanobacteriota archaeon
GTATTAGTGGAAGCAGAAAGATGCGCTGTAAGACAATATACAAATATTTGCAACATAACTGCAGGTAAAGACCATAGAACATATAATTTAGCTCTTTCTATTCTGCATGAGGAAATCCAGCATGAATCTTGGTTCTCTGAATTTTTAGGTGAAGGACCGTCGGGGCATTTCCAGCGAAGAGGCGATACTTCTCCATTTGTATCTAAGTTTCTGGAATAAAAACTACTTCTTTTATTTTTTATAATAAATATTTGAATAAAGAATCTGATTATCTAATATTATAATATAATGATTATTATTCTTGGTTTGTTTAGATTTTTGTTTTAAGCAATAAAATATGCATTGTAATAGCTATTCCCACGATAGATAGGATTAAGGGTATATAATTGTTATTAAAAAAGAATATAATTGATATAATTAACATTATCCATAAAAAAGCAATGCTTTTTAATTTTATGTCTAAAGGAACTCCATTTTTATTCTTATAATTTTCGATATAGCTTCCGAAATATCTGTTATTTGAAATCCATCTTTCAGCTCTTTTTGAACTTTTACCAAAACAAAAAACAGAAAGTAAAATAAAAGGGGTCGTGGGCAACACAGGGAGGATGACTCCAACAGCTCCTATCCCAAAAAAGGTTGTTCCTAAGCTGAGAAAGAAAAGTCTTTTTAATTCCATGTCATGCTCCACGTTCCTGATTTTTAGTAAACTTATTTCGGGAAATTTTCTTCAAATATTTTTATTAAGTCTTCTGGTTCTTTTATCATGTATGTTTTATACATTTTAGCAAGTTTTTGAACGTGTTCTACATCTTCTTTACGTATGGAAATTTTTAAATCCTTTCCATTAGGTAATTTAGTGATTGTAACTCCTTCTTCGTAGTCAGAGGGCAGTATATATAGGGGGACATCTGCTTTTTGACCCATAATTGCTGCATTGGATAGTAATGTATCTCCCATTCTCATTGATATCTTTGCGACAGTGTTGGATGTGGTTGGTGCAATTAACATGAATTCATATTTGCCTATCTGGACATTACCTGCTAAAAATGGTGCGTTAGCGTTAATTTCAACCCATATTTTGTCAAAATTGCTTTCCAGTTCACTGGATAGCCCATAATATTTAATAACATGGTCTCCTGCTTTTGAGATAAAAACTTCAATATCAACTCGGTCTTTATATTCTTCATTTATTTTTTTCATTACTTCTACTACTTTTTCTATTTTATCCCCAGCACCTGTGATTCCCCATGCAATCTTTCTTTTTTTCATATTAGGATTCCTCCTTTTTTAAAAGATTTTAAATAAAAAAGACAGGTATATTAGTTACCTGTAAAGAAGTTAAACTCTTTTAGACTGGAGTAAATTATTAGCCCTTAATTATTAATTTATTGTGGCTTTTACTCTTTCTTCTTGAGTCATTGAAGCTAAATCTTTAACACGTTCCACATCCAGCCCAATACCTTCAGCTACTCTAGTACCATACTCTCCATCACATTTGTAGAATAATGCGGCTTGTCTGTATTGAATATTTTCTTTTGCATTTCCTAGATGGCCAACTATATTTGATATAAGATTTGTTTTAGCTTGTTCATCCAGAACTCTTCTGTATAATTCACCTGCTTGCACAAAGTCAACATCTTCAGTTGGTCTTGTATGCCTATTTATTATGGATTGAACTTCAACAACTGGAGGGTTAAATGAAATATCTGGTTCTGGGCCGTTCATTGAGTTAGGATAGTAGTTAGGGCTAGATGCTCCATTACCATCTACATTCATGTAGCTGTCTCGTTGATAATTGGCAATTTTCGCATTTTTAGCTCTATTAACTGGAATTTGATGGTGATTTGCCCCTAATCTGTGGCGTTGTGTGTCTTCATAAGAAAATAGTCTCCCTTGTAGCAATCTGTCAGGGGATGGGCCTATTCCCGGCACAAAGTTTGATGGTGCAAATGCTGCTTGTTCTACTTCTGCAAAGAAATTTTCTGGATTTCTGTTTAAAACCATTTTTCCTAAAGGAATTAATGGATAATCGCCATGATACCATACTTTGGTAATGTCAAATGGGTCAAACTGGTATTCTTTAGCTTCTTCTGGTGTCATAATCTGGACATAAACATCCCATTGTGGATAATATCCAGATTCTATAGCATTAAAGAGGTCTTCAGTGGCATGATTTGGGTTTTCACCAGCCATTTTAACCGCTTCCTCATTGGTAAAAGTTTTGTTACCTAATGTGCTTTTAAAATGTACTTTAACCCATACATATTCATTTTCTTCGTTGTACCACATGAAAGTGTGGCTGGAAAAGCCGTCCATGTAACGGAATGAATAGGGTGTTCCCCTATCTGAAAATAGGATACTAACTTGGTGGACTGATTCAGGAGTTAGTGATAGGAAGTCCCAGAACATGTCTGCGTCTGGTAAATTAGTTTGTGGGTGTCTTTTTTGTGTGTGGATAAAATCAGGGAATTTTATAGCATCTCTAATGAAAAATATAGGTGTGTTATTTCCGACAAGGTCATAATTTCCCTCTTCTGTGTAGAATTTAACTGCGAATCCTCGGGGGTCACGTGCTGTATCTGCCGAACCTCTTTCTCCTCCTACTGTTGAAAACCTCACAAATACTTCTGTTTTTTTACCAATTTCTGATAAGAATTTGGCTCTTGTATATTTTGAAAGGTCATTGGTAACTTCAAAATATCCATAAGCTCCTGCCCCTTTAGCATGTACAACACGTTCTGGTATCCGTTCTCTGTCAAAATGTGCTAATTTTTCAATTAAATGAACATCTTGAAGCAGTGTATAACTTGACCCTTCTCCTGTAGTTATTGATGCCTGGTCATTGGGGACAGGATGTCCTTTATTTGTTGTTAGTTTTTTATCTCCCACAAATATCAGCCTCCACTTTATTATATGGTTATATATAGAACTTAATTCTATATAAGATTTTCTTCGATACATTTTTATTCCAAGAAACCAATTAACTATAACATGGAAGAGAAGTTTCGAGAATATGGAATTAAAATTACTCCTCAAAGGCTGGAATTAATTAAAAAGCTAAAGGAATTAGAAAAGTCTCATCCTTCTTTTAATGATGTTTATAAAGCTGTTAAAGCTACACATCCAAGTGTAAGCAGGTCTACTGTACATGAGAATTTAAAATTACTTGTTGAGTTAGGTATTATAAGAAGCTTCCATTATAAAGGGGAAGTTCGTTATGAGATAAATTCTGAGCCACATATAAACTTAGCATATGAGGATGGAAGAATTGTGGATATTAATAACGATAAAATAAATGGATATCTTGCAGCGATAGGGCAAATCTTAAATGAAGAGGAAAAAATAAAATTTAAAACAATAATGGTTATTGTAGAAAAGTAAATAACGTTTTTCAGACTGAATATCATTTTATGTTTAATTGTGTAGCATATAATATTAAATGGAGGATAAAAAATGAAAAAAACACTTGAAAATTTAGCAAAAGCTTTTATTGGTGAAAGTCAGGCAAGAAACAGGTATACAATGTATGCAAAAGTTGCCAAAAAAGAAGGATATGAACAGCTTTCTGAAATCTTTTTAAATACTGCAGAAAATGAAAGAGAACATGCAAAATGGGCAATGAGGATGATAAACAGTTTAAAAAGTGAAAATGGAGAGCCAGAAGAAATTATAGTTACAGCTGACGCTCCAACAACTCTTGGAACTACAGTTGAAAATCTTAAAGCTACAATTGCTGGTGAAAATCACGAATATACTGAAATGTACCCAGATTTTGCAAGTGTAGCGGAAGAAGAAGGTTTAAGTGATATTGCTGAAAGATTAAGAGCAATTGGTAAAGTAGAAGAGCATCATGAAGGAAGATTTAAGAAAATTTTGGAACAAATAGAAGCAGGTTCAGTCTGGAAAAAGGATAAAGAGGTTGAATGGGTTTGCAGAAAATGTGGTTATGTTCATGTAGGTATGGAGCCTCTAGAAAAATGTCCTTCTTGTGACCATCCAACAAAATATTTCCAAATCTTATGTGAAGAATATTAATTAATTTAAATAATCATTTATTTTTTAAATCTTTTATTTTACTTTTTAAATTAGCTAAAGTATGCTAATAATAGTATTTTTTAGTGAAAAATTACATCATTTGGTGGTGTGTGCAATGATTAGAGCCAATGCACAAACTTTTAAGATTCGCTTTTCGGTTTTTTATATGTATAAAGGAGTAAAATTTGTTTATTTAACAAATATAAGTGAATACTCATATATTCGACTATATTTAGCTATATGGTCGTTATATTGAAAATAATTTTATTTTTCTAATATTGCATTAATTGATTTAATCCATTTTTCATGAACTTTTTCATTGTCAATACCAATTAATAATTGTGAAGCAACATCAGTATATAATGCAGTTAAAATTTGAGCTAAGACACCAGCATCTATATCCTTTCTTATAGTACCTTTTTCTTGTTGATTTTGTAAAAATAGTTTTAAAGATTCTAATTTGGCTTCATAGGATTCTTTATTAATCTTTTTTATATTTTCATTTTGAGAAGATAGCGCAGTTATTTCAAAAGATAAATGTAATCCTTGTGATTCTACTATCATACTGTAAAGTTCTTCTAATACATCAGAATAATTGTATTCTTTAAATGTTTTTTTAATATCTAGGATGTTTTGGTTGTTTAATTTCCATATTTCTTTGAGTATTTCTTCTTTACTTTTAAAGTAAGTGTATATAGTTGCTTTGCTTACTCCAACTTCTTTGGCTATTTCATCCATTGTTGATTTGTGAAAACCTTTTTTGAAGAAAATTTTAATAGCAGCTTGAATTATTTTGTTTTTAGCTATTTCTTTGTATTCAGGGACAACTTTTGGCATTTTATCACATAAAATTTTTATTTTTAAATATATTTAAAACTTACTACCATTAAGTTTATTAACTTATAGTATTATAAAATAACCAATAGTTAATTTAAAATTATGGAGGAAAGAAAAATGAATGAAACTGCTTTATTTGCTTTAAAAATTGTGTTAATATTCTTTATTGTATATTCGTTGATTAAGTTCTTTTTTTTCTTCTTTGTGAAGTACGAAAACAGACGAAAATTGTTAGATAATGCATATACTGGAAAAACCGGCGCAACAAAAATACAGGATATTTTTTTCCTGGCTGTGATATTAATTATCATAGGGTTATTGTTTGTATCAGGTGGAATGGAATACATCAGCTTTATTACTGGTCTTTTAGCGGGTATGGTATTAATTCAATTGTATTTCCACAGCTTCTCTAACCAATTGCCGCCAGAAAAATCCCCAGAGCCACCAATATCTGCAATAAAAATGATGTCTTATGCAATAGAAGCTAATCCAGGATTAGCATGGAAAGAATTAATAATTATGACAATACTATTTATTTGGGCTCTTTACATGCTTTTTACACAAGGTTTTGGATTATAGAATAAATTCTACTATTCTCTACTTTTTATTTTACTCTTCCAGTAAAAAATTGATTGTTCGTAAAATTAAATTAGAGAAGAAGCGGCTATATTTTCAACACAGTCCTGTAT
>JAEYSH010000181.1 GCA_023434825.1 Methanobacteriota archaeon
AAAGAAAAGAGGGGCTTATTTTCTACACGTGCTCCGGTACGTCCTAATCCTATTGCTTTATGTCTAGTGGAGTTAATTGAACTTAAAAAGAATATTTTAAAGGTTAAATGGCTCGATGCCCTTGATGGATCTCCCCTTTTAGATATTAAACCATTCTGGAAAGATATAGATTGCATTGAATAAAATCAAATAAAGAAAAATAATAAAATTAAATTAATTTTATAGTATTTATGCCATTTTACTTTTAATTAAAGCACCTATGGCACCACCAATTGCAGCAACAATGGTATCAATTACTATTTCAAGTATTGCGCCAATGGAAACAATATTTGCAAACCCAAATAATATGCCCATTATTATAACGATTAATATGCTTGCAATTAGACCGGCAATAGCAGCATTAGTGACACCATTTGAAATACTTTCATTGACAATGTAACCAACAATTAAACCAGCTATAAGAACACCTAAGTATCCACCACCAGTGCCAATAAGCATGGCAAGAATAATGGCCAGTATTATAGCCAGAATAAATCCTATAATAATACTTTTCCAGTTGATCAAATTTTCACCCCTGTAACATTTGTAATATCTATCTAAAAATATCATTTCTTTATATTTAAGGATTTACATATTTTATCTGCTCTTTAATTAAAGTTAACCAGAATAAATTATAAACATAGGTAATTCATTATTTATAATAACTTTATTTTTAAAACTAACAGTTAAATTAATTCATTTATCAATATAATGCATTTTTAATGGTTTCGCAGTTATATAACAATAATTATAAATTTAGAAAACAAATTTATTATAAAGAATCTGGGGGCAAAATATTGGCAGTAAATAAAGATGAAATGAAGATTAAGATATTAAAAGATGGTCCATATGTAGTTTCTGGTGGAATACCTCTGTTTGAACAAATAATTACAACAGATGAGGCAGGACACACTCGTGAACTGCAAGATGTAAAAGAATATCCTCCTAAAGAAAGGTACACTTTATGCCGGTGTGGAGCGTCAAAAAATAAGCCTTACTGCGATGGAAGTCATAAACCTATAAATTTTGACGGCACTGAAACTGCAAGCAGAAAACCTTATGTAGAAAAAGCTGAGATTTTTGAAGGTGAGGACTTAAAATTAACTGATGCACATGAATTTTGCGATCATTCTCGTTTCTGTCTGCGTTCTGGTGGAATAAGGGAATTAATACAAAAATCAGATGATCCAGAAGCCAGACAAACAGCAATTGAAGAAGCAATGATCTGTCCATCCGGAAGACTGGTGCTATGGGATAAAAAAACCGGTGAACCATTTGAAAAAGAATACGAACCTTCAATTGTAATGGTACACGATAAGCAAAAAGGATGTGAAGGTCCAATATGGGTTAGAGGAGGAATCCCTATAGAATCTGCTGATGGAACTCAATATGAGGTTCGAAACAGACAGACTCTTTGTAGATGTGGTAAATCAGATAATAAACCCTACTGTGATGGCAGCCATTGGATGACTGCTGAGCAGAAAATTAAGTTCCGTAGAAAATGGGGACTTGATGAAAAATAATTTTTTCTATTTATTTTCATGTGAGGAATTAAATGAGTGAAAACATACCCGAAAAAGGCGCTGCAGTTCAAAAAGACATGAAAACTTATGCTATAACTCCATATATCCCTGGAGGTTTGGTTGATCCAGCATCTTTACATAAGATTGCAGATGTTGCAGAAAAATATAATGTGAAAATCATTAAAATGAATTCAGAGCATCGCATAGGCTTTTATGGGATAAAAGAAGAAGATATTGAAAATATATATGCTGATCTCGGCATGGGACCTGGAGGTTTCTCAGGGCAATGTGTTAGGGCAGCTAAATTCTGTATTGGAAACACTTCCTGTAAGAAAGCCTATCAAAACACCATTGAATTAGGATTGAAAATCGATGAAAAATTTTTTAAAACTCCAACACCCAAAAAAGTAAAAATATCTCTTTCAGGCTGTCCTAATTCCTGTGGTGAATCTGCTGTTAGGGATATAGGTTTAATCGGAACGCCTAAAGGGTGGAAGTTGTTAGTCGGTGGAACATGTGGTCTCCAAGTTAAAAAAGGAAAAACATTGGCTAGAAATTTAAATGATAACGAAGTAGTTGATATGATTAGCAAAACACTTGATTATTACAAAGAAAATGGTGTAGAAGAAAGAATGGGTCGTTTCATTGATAAAATTGGTTTTGATAAATTTTCTCAAGATGTTTTAGGAAAATAAAAATAAATTTAATGTTTAGGAATTAAAAATTCTGCAATTCCAAATCCTTCTTTGCCTTCCCAATTATACTTGGAAATGGTTTCTATGAGGTTCATTGTCTCATCAACTGGAATCATTCCGAATCTAATTACTTCGCCGGTAACTGAATATTCTTCACCTTTTTTATCAAATAAATTCATTTTAAAACTAGAAGGAATTCCATTATTAAATTCTAGATCGATATCTGATTTTATAAGTGGTTCATTAACTGAATTTACATAAAAATATCCTGCATCTATGTCTCCTTCTTCAACAGAGAGTTTAGTTATATTGAATGCTTCAGTATCTGAAAATTCAGAATTTATCCACATCCACATCTTTGGAGATCCCCATTCTCTTACACCACGGCTTAAATCTCTTTCGCCTAGTCCTTCAATTTCCATTATTTCGCCGTCAATTTCAATTGTTCCTGTTGCTTTTCCAAACTGTTCATAATGTTCAGATGCAACTTTAGATGACATTTGAGTTTCTTTTTCATCAACACAATCAACGTAATCCATGATCGGGTTTAATGCTTCCCAGATTATGTCCATTTTAACTTTGTATTGTGCTTTGGTTAATGGATTGAAAATTGAACCATCAAATTTAAGATTCCATTTCATTGGTTCTAATTCTTCGTAATTTAAACCAGCTATATTTAAAGGGTTATCATCACATGGAGTTTCTAATTTAATTCCGGCCATAATTTTTGGAGACATTAAATAGAAAAACATGGACTTTTCGCTTTTGTTAATCTTGTTTCCTATTCTCATAAACGCAGTTAAATCATTAGTTTTATCATGAAAATTAAAATAATAGCTTTCATTCCATTCTTCATGTTTTTTTAGCATTTCTAAATTAGCTTCCATAAAATCACTCCAATTTATCCTTATTTTTATATATAACTCCTTCATTACCATCTATAATTAATTCTTCTCCGGTTTTAAAAACACTTGTAGCTCCTTTAACAGCAGTTACGGCAGGTATTCTATATTCGCGGGAAATTACAGCCCCATGAGATAGAATTCCGCCAGTTTCTGTTATTAACCCGCCTATTTTTGAAAATACTGCTGTCCAGGCAGGATCTGTGTTACTGGTAATAAGAATTTCATCATCCTCAAGTTTGGATAATTCTTCAATGGATTCAACGACTCTGGCCGTGCCTCTGAACCTGCCAGGACTTGCCGCTGCACCATAAATTGCATTTTTACCGTATTCCATTATAGTATCATCGAATTCAATTCCATTTTTTAAAAATTTTGGTGGAAGCGATGATTTATATCTATAAAACTCTTTTTTCCGATCTGACATTTTATTCTGTAACTTAGAAACATTGATATCATTTGATTTATTTTTATCAAAAAAGTCGAATAATTCTGTTTCATATAGGAAAAAAACATCATCTAATTCGTCAAAAACGTCATTTTGAATTAATCTTCTTCCCATTTCAAGTAACATCAGCCTTTGGCGGAAAAGAAGGTGATCTAGATAAAATCTCTGGTTTTCCCTGAATGTTAAATAAGTTTGGGCTAAATTTAGCACAATTTTAAATAGCCGTGCTTTCAAAAAACCACCATTCAGTTTTTTAATTCTTTCTAAAACTTCTTTTTCAGTTCTAAATCTATTAGCACGGCTTTCAGATTCTTTTTTTCTTAAATCTGAATTTGAAGAAGATAATAACTTAATTACTTCCAGAACATAGGCTTTATCTTCCCTCCAGCGAGGATATAATATTTCGCGAGTGTTGGATCTATGCCCATAATCAAGTATAAAATCATCAAAGCATTCTTTAAAATCATTATTAAAAGAAATTAATGAATCAATCTCTGATTCACTTAATGTATTTAAATTGGAAGTTGAATTTATTTTTGATAACAATTCCTTGTCTTCTCTTAAAATACCTGCTAAATCAGAAAATCTAATATTCATTTCCACGGTTTTATTATCATCTAAACCTGAAATTAAGCCAGCATAGAGGGATCCATCGTTATCATCTAGCCATTTTACAAGCCAATTTTTAATCATTAAGTTAGTGGCTATAGAATGGGAAACCATACCATATCTAATGAGTCTATAATGCTTAATTCCGGCAGTTTCAATTTCATTGTAAAGTGATAAGAGTTCAGCATCATTTAACGCGCTTAAATCAGTTTCATCGAATTTTTTACATTTTTCCATAAAACCTTTTGACCATTTTCTATAAGCTTTATCAGTTTTGTGCATCATTCCATCAGGGTCTCTAATAGCCACTAAAATTTGTGAAAGCAGTGTTTGATGTAATATGGACGGGTATTTTGATATCCTTTCCTGATCTTCTAATGGGAAATAGTTTAGTAGCTCTTTAGACCTTGCAAATTTGGGGTAATATGAAAAAGCTTTTTCTAAGACCCAGCTATTAAAATAAACTCTTGATTTATGCAATTTCAATAGTTTAGTATCTGTTATTTCTTTATATCCCATTATTTTGGCGCCTTCATGATTTACGTAATCTGTAAGCATTTTACCCATAACATCATAAAAAAGAGGCGTTGTTGCATCTGCCCAGTATTCATCACCATAAGCTCGTGTCCATAAGATGCCATCATTAGCTGAACTGTCAGTAAGAGTAGTTACTGGTCGTGATTGAAGAATATAAATGTTGGGCACATTTTTTTCACATTCTATGGCCCATTCAATATCTTGAGGTACACCAAAGAAATTTTCAAGCTCAATTCCTATTTTTAGTATATTTTTAAGTATTTTCTCATTGAGGCTTGATTTTCCACTTATTTCTTCATTTATATTAATTAAAGTATTTTCGCCGTTTTTAAGGAAATATCCCTTCTTTTTGGTCTTTATATTTTTTTCAATAATTTTTTCATCTCTATTTAAAACAAAAATATCGGGTGTCACTATTCCGGATGCAATAGCTTCCCCTAGGCCCCATGTAGACTCAATAACGATTTCATTGCTTCCGTTAACTGGATTAGCAGTAAATGTTACTCCGCTGATATCGGCATTAACCATTTTTTGAACGACTACTGCTATTCCTGCAGCTGAAATTTCTGAGTCTAAATGACTTATTGATGAATCATGTCTGTATTTTACAGCACGATCATTCCAGTAAGATGCCCAGCAGTCAATTATGTTTTTTAAAATGCCCTCTTTTTTTATATAAAGAAAACTGTCCAGTTGTCCAGCAAAACTGGCATCTTCAAGATCTTCAGCTACTGCAGACGATCTTACGGCATAATATCCGTCTGGAAGATCATTTATTTTATTTTTAATTGATGATAACAGATTTTCTGGTAATTCTTCTGATTTTATAATTTCTCGAATTGCTGAACAACCTTTAGAAATGGATTTTTCATCTTTAAAATCAATAGAATCAAGTAATTTAGATATTTTGGTTTTTAATTCCTTTTTAATAAAAATATCATATGCATCCACTGAAACAACAAAAGCTGGAGGGATATTAAAGCCTTCAGATGACATTTTAGTTAAATTTAGTGCTTTGCCTCCGATTTTGTTTATATTTGTGTTTTTCTCTTTTAGATCTATCACGTAATTATCTGCCATTCTACCAATGCCCACAATGTTATCACTTATTTGCCTTATTTATTACTAAAATAAATAGAATTCTGTATTTATTTTTGAATAAGTAGAATATAAAACATTATGATTTCATGGCAGTCATCTTTATTTAAAAGAATATTCTGAAAGATATTAAGGATAATTGGAATTAAAAAAATAGATAAAATAAAAAAAGGATTAATTTAATCCTCTATTCATGTTTTAAATTATATTTCCATCTTGCATTTCAATTACTTGTTTTGCGTATTCTGCTGCTAATGGATTGTGGGTTACTGCAACAATGGTCAATCCCTCTTTTTCATTTAGATCTTTGAGCAATTCCATTATAACTTTGGTGTTTTCGGTGTCAAGCTCTCCAGTTGGTTCATCTGCAAGTAAAAGAGAAGGATCATTTGCAAGTGCCCGTGCAATTGCCACACGCTGCTGTTCACCACCGGAAAGTTCTTTTTGAAATCGCTTGTATTTATCTTTTAATCCTACTTTATCCATGAGATTTCTGGCTTTTTCTTCATCTGGTGAAATCATTGGTAGCATCACATTTTCAATGGCATTAAGCTGTGGCATCAGGTTAAATCTCTGAAATATGAATCCTATGTCATGTCTTCTCTGTTTTGCCTGTTCTTTTCCTGAATAGTCTTTAATGTTTTTTCCATTCATTAAAACAGTTCCTTCAGATGGCGTATCTAAAATTCCTGCTAGATGAAGTAATGTTGATTTTCCAGAACCAGAAGGACCCATTATAGCAATAAATGATCCATTTTCTATGGTTAAATTAACACCGCGGAGTGCCTTAACTTCTTCTGACCCCATTTTGTATTTTTTCCAGACATCTTTAAATTCAAGAACGTTATTATTCATATCTTAACGCCTCCACAACATTTAATCTGGATGCCCTCCAGGCCGGATACAATCCTGCTAAAATACTTAGGAGCGTTGCGCCAATAATTACTCCGGCAATTAGCCACCAAGGCATCATTTGGGCGAGGGTGACTGTTCCATTCATCTGCATCTGAGAATTTAATATCGGCACTACTACAATAAGTGCAATCTCCAGCAGTACAGCGGATATAATCAAAGCAATAATAGCACCTATTAAACCAATAAAACCGGATTCTGCAAGTATACTTCCTAATATTTCTCTATTTGTGAATCCTATTGCTTTTAGGACTCCAATTTCTCTTGTTCTTTCAGTTACATTTACTAACATAATATTAATAATACTAATAACTCCAACAAGGAGGGCAATACTTGCAATGGCACCTACAAAAATACTGACAATTTTCATGGAATCATCTATCTGTTTGCTCATATCTGTTGTAGTAATGACTAATATTCCATTAATGTTATTCTCTATTTCTTTTTTAACGGTTTCAGGATCCTCTTTTGTTCGGGCAGTGATCATTGTTACATTGTTATTATTCATGGAAAGAGCTTTATCTGCATCTATGAAAACAGGTGCTCCAGTCAAACTTCCCATATTTGACTCAGTTATTCCAGTTACTGTGAATTCTTGATCTTTAATCGTTATTTTACTTCCAATTTTATAGTTCATCTGGTCTGCAAAAGATTTGAGCAATACAACGCCCGATGTTCCGTTTATAGTCATTTTACTCCAGTCGCTGACTCCTTCTATGGGTATTGTATTTCCATCTATGTCCGCATCTAATGATATCTGTTCTTTAACATCATAAAGTTGGGACATATTTTTAATCTTGTTAAACGTGCTTTGATCCATGTTAGGCAGATTATTAGAGTTATCAACACTACTATTATTGTAGATCGTGACATCTCCCATCATATTTTTCATTCCTTCATTTAGATAGGATGCCATTCCCGTAGAAAGACCTACAAGAACTATAAGGGCAGTTACTCCTATTATTACTCCTAACATTGTTAGGGCGCTTCTAAGTTTTCTTCTTTTAAAATTTTTAAATGATAGTTTGTAAATACTCATTTACTCCCTCCATTTCCCCCTAACTTCAAATATAGTCTTTCAATTATATAAATGTCTTCATTTATTAAGAAATTACTAATTTAATTATTATACAGTTCCTATTTATTGAATATAAAACATATATTCTATCTATTTATTGTTTAAATCTCTATTTATTATGTATGAACGAATTAATGATGAATTATTCTTTTTCCTGCTCTATAGCTTCCAATTTTGTAAAAAAAATATATTACATAATTAGTAATGAAATTAAAATAAAAAATATATGTAGTTTAAAATTATATAGGTGAATTATGAATCGTGCGTGGGGATATATAAGTGCATTAACGGTCGCTCTTCTTTTTGGCGTTTGGTTTTCTCTTGATAAGACTTTACTCACTTATTTGCATCCTTTTGCCCTTGCAGCACTTACTTATTTAATTGCCAGTGTATTTCTCTTTTTAATAAACTTCTCTCCGCTTAAAGATAAAATATTGAAAGTAATTAACAGCAAAAGTAAAGTAGAGGACTTTATAACAAGAAAAGAATATTTTATACTTTTTCTAACTGCTGTTTTTGGCGCATTTATTGCTCCAGCTCTATATTTAAGTGGATTATTTAGAATAACTGCTGTAAATGCAGCTCTTTTAGCTAATGCTGAAATAATATTTATTATTCTTCTGGGAATATTGTTTTTAAAAGAGAAAGTCACCAAAAAAGATTTTTTAGGTTTTGCTTTTTTATTAATTGGGGCTGTCTTTTTGAGTACAAATAACCTTCAAAATCTATCATTTAACCAGAGCTTATTTGGAAGTATTCTTGTTATCTCTGCATCATTTTTCTGGAGTATGGATACAATTTTAAGCAAATTTCTAAGTCATAAAAAGAATATTATTTTAATAACAGCTTTAAAAACATTAATAGGTGGCTCTATTTTGCTTATAATCTCTTTAGTAATGGGATTAAGCTTTACATTGCCCATCCATAAAATTCCTCTTTTACTTTTTATTGGACTTGTCTGTCTAAGTATTTCATTACCTCTGATTTATTTTGCCATACGAATCATTGGCTCAACCAGAACAGGTTCAATATTTTCACTTAGTTCTTTATTTGGGGCTATTACGGCATTTATAGTTCTTGGTGAGCCTTTAACTGCATCACAACTTTCTTTTGGAATTTTGATGATAGCAGGGGTTTATATTTTATACACTGGTGGAAAATAGAAATATTAAAAAGAAATATTGTGAAAAAAATTTAAAAGTGAATAATGTCATTACATCCTTTTTGATTTTTCCTGCTCAATCTGGCTAGCTATTTTATCTTCTTCGCTATCTCCTAATTCTTTTTGAGTTTTAGGGAATAATTTACCTTCTTCCTCTTCAATATGGTGTTCAACTGCATTTTTAAGTTCTTTTAATTTAGGCATGAATTGCTGATCATTCTGCCCCATGCGATCAATCTCTTTAATTAATCCTTTAGCTTCTTCATGTTCTTCAATTCCATGTTGAACTAGCTCTTCATCAGCTTTTTTTGCTTTAGGGTAGAAATATTTTTCTTCACCCATCATATGAATTTCTAATTCTTTTTTAATTTCTCCGAATTTTGAAGTATCTTCATTTTCTAAAGCGTCACTAAACATCTGTTTAACTTCTTCATGGTCATGCTCCAACATATCATAAAGTTTTTGTGTCATTAATATCACTCCCTTTATTTGTATTAATAATATTACATTTTGTATTATTTTAATTTAACTAATTATTAAAAATAATAAAATATAATTGGGTTAATTTGGTGATTTACTAAAAAAAATGGAAATATATTTATTCTGTTTTAAAATTAGAAAATAAATCTGTTTCATTTAATGCGAATATTAATTACTCATTTTTATTTAGAGCATCTAAAATTGAGTTTATCTGTGCATTTACTTCTTCAATATTGCCTGTGCCATTTATAACATGCCAGTTACCGGCCAATTTTAAGACCTTATTTCTTACTTTAATAAGATCCTCAAGATTTTCAAACATCTCGTTATCATCTCGTGATTGAAGCCTTTTAAGAGCTTCTTCGGGTTGGACATCCAGGAAAAACATGTATTTTGAAGTTGGTAAAGTAATTTCAAAAAATTTATAAAAAAGTTTTGCAAGTGGAAATGGTAAATATGCTACACCCATAAGATAACGAACAAAAATCACGGTATCTGCTTCTCCATAGTACATTCTAACAGATCTAATAACGTCAAATGCATAATAGAGAGATGCTTTAATTTTATTATATTTACCCTTTCCAAGCAGGGCTTTTTTTGCTTTTATACCGTAGGAATTATCGTTTGAAGGATGAGATCGTAAAATTACGCTTTTTCCCTTTTTAAGATATTTTTCTTTGACTAAATTAGCCTGCGTGTCTTTTCCAGACCCATCTAACCCATCAATAATAATAAATCTCATTTTATCCCTTTAATCTAGTTATAAGCGGTAATAGTAGTATTAAAAACGCATATTGGCTATTTTTGGGGCTTATAAAAGTTAATATTATAGCTAACATAGCACTGACTGGAATTAATGACTCTCTCCATATTCTTTTACTTATTTTTGTTTGACCATCTTTTATCATCCCTTCTTCAACGAAATAGGAGTCTATAATAAATAAAAATCCAATAACAAGGATATTAATATCAAAAAATAGATTTGCTATTTGTAAATGCCCATATTCAGTCATTAAAAGTGTTGAAAATGGAACAAGAACTATAAAAAAGAA
Source organism: Methanobacteriota archaeon (assembly GCA_023434825.1). Lineage (GTDB taxonomy): Archaea > Methanobacteriota > Methanobacteria > Methanobacteriales > Methanobacteriaceae > Methanobacterium_D. The sequence goes on from JAEYSH010000181.1 coordinate 10,536, forward strand.
TTTGATCATTGTTACCCAGAATATTCTTGAATTAATGTAATTCAGCCGGTTTAAAAAATCATGTAAACTAACAAAAAAGGAAGCAATAATAAAAAAACTAATGATATAACCAAGAAATTGAGGCCATAGGCCACTTAAAAAGTCAATTAATGCTATATTCGATTCTTGTAATGCTGGAACAGTGAAATTCAGTACTAAAAGTGTTATGGCAACTGCAAAAACATTATTGGTAAATGATTGGAGCTGATCTTTGCTTAAACTGAATTTATTCCCTTCCATATTTATCCCTTTTAATAATTACAGTGTAAGTATCAGATAAGTTGCAACTGCTCCAAAGCAGGCAGTTATATTATCAAGACCTTTTGGGGTTATTGCTTCTAAAACGGTCGCAACAAGTGCCACACTAACTATAACTAATGGACTAATTGGCAGCACTGCATAATATTTTAAAACAATCCATAACGTTATTAAAAGTATTAAAAACATTGCAGCTGATCCTTCAAGGCTTTTTACATCTCCTGAAATGCAATACTTACTTCTTCCAAATTTCTGGCCAATAAGTGAAGCTATTCCGTCTCCATATGACATTGCAGCAATACCACCTGCAATTATCCACGGTTGGTCGTAGAAAAAGAATGCCAGAACAGTCCATGAAATTGCATAATAAACAAGACCTAGGCCATGTCCTGATTCTGAAAGTTTATCTTTTACAGATTTTATTGGCGAATAAGGACTCATTAAATAGGTTAATGGGATAAAAGGAGCGGCTGCAAGAAATGTAATTACCCACCGGGAGTCAAACAACGGTAAAATAAAGAGTATATTTCCCACCATGATATGCAGAAACTTTCTGCTGAATTTTGGGTGTTTATAAAGAACCTTTTCAGATATTAAAAGGAGAATTGCGACGTATCCATATACAAATACTAGTCCCCAGAAGTTTCCATTGTTTAGAATGTCAATTGCCATAGTTTTCACTTGATATTGTTGATAAGTTACTTTAAAATAGGATCTAAAGTATAACTAAATTATGATTATAATTCATTTGAATGTTTAACTTTATAAATTAAATTAATTTTGGTTTGTATCTACAGTATAAATTTTTGGAAACAATTAGGGAGGATAATAATTTTTTAAAAATTTAAATTAATTATTTACATCTGTTTTATATTAATACCCACGGATTGGCGTTATTTCTTGAGGAATTTCGGAATATTTAAGTTAAATAATCTTTCTAATAAATCAAGTGCTATATTTATTTTAATTAAAATCAATAAATTAATATTAAATTCAGTTTCTTTGAGGTGATTGATTTGGCAGATGTGAAAGAACCAGTAACTTTCGGCAGAGAATTTGAAGGGAAAAATGTTGATTTAATAATACCGCTTGAATTTATCAGGGATTTTTATTTTAGAACTGACCAACATCTTATGATAATGGTTCGTGTTGTTGGTGGAGATGCAATTAAAGTAAGAAACTTTTTTGAAGACGCTGAGGGAGAAAATTTTAACCTTAAAGCGGTTCAAGATGGAAATGATATTGACGATAAATACCTCTTAACAGATATGCATATGGATGAAGGTAAAGCATTAGGCGTTGATATAGATCAGGAACAGGCTCTAATTAGGATGATACTTGATTTTGAAAAAATTTAATTTTTAATTCTATTGAAAAATATTTAATTTGACCTTTATTTTTTTTCTAAAAAGATTTTTTAGTAATTGGATATTTATTAATATGATAAAATTCATAAATTTTATTAATTATAATTTAATGGTAATTTAATTATTGCATATTTATTCATTAAATAAACGTGCATTTTTAATTTCAGGGAGATTATATTATGCCTACC
>JAEYSH010000197.1 GCA_023434825.1 Methanobacteriota archaeon
TGACTGAATTACCAATTGCTCCAGTTGGAAGAATCATAAAAAATGCAGGTGCCCAAAGAATAAGTGATGATGCAAGAGATGAACTCACTAAAGTCTTAGAAGAAATGGGTGAAGATATAGCTTCAGAAGCTGTTAAACTTGCAAGACACGCCGGAAGAAAAACTGTTAAAGCATCAGACATTGAACTGGCAGTCAGAACAAAAACAAGGATGATGTAATTCCTTTTTTTATCAATTTTTTTTATTTTTATTTGAAGTATTGTTAAAAAATAATTGAATTTTTTAAAGTAATACTTTGTAAATAAGCATTTTAAAAATTAATTATGGATTTTTAAATTCAAATAGCTATTTTTTTAATTATTAGTTTTAAAACAAAATTATTCATTATGTCTATTAATCTTAAAAAGATTACTCCTAAATAATTCACAATTAGCATATTTTTTATTTCTATACATTTAATTATTTGATTTTATAGAAAACCATTCTGAACATTTATATAATATTTGATAAAAATAATAAATAGAAAAATTATTTAAACAGGACAAAAATTAGCTTATTGTAATATAAATACATAATTAAACATTATTTACTAATTCTGGTGATAAATTGACAAGAATTGCTATATTGGATCATGAAAGGTGCATGCCCAAAAAATGCAACTATGTTTGCATTGAATACTGCCCAGGGGTCAGGATGGAAGAAGATACAATAACCATAGACCCTAAAACTAAAAAAGCAGTATTTTCAGAAGAACTATGTTCTGGATGTGGTATTTGTACTAAAAGATGTTATTTAAATGCTGTAACTATTATAAATCTACCTGAAGCGCTTGATGAACCTATTCATAGGTATGGGCAAAACCAGTTTGAATTATTTGGACTTCCAAATATAAAAGAAGGTTCAGTTGTAGGTATTTTAGGACCAAATGGAATTGGAAAGTCTACTATAATAAAAATACTTTCTGGTGAACTTAAACCAAATCTTGGAAATTATGAAGAAGAAGTGGAATGGGAAACAATAATAAATCATTTTAAGGGTTCTCAACTTCAAGGATACTTCAAAAAACTTTCTGAAGGTAATTTAAAGACTTCTCATAAACCTCAAATGGTTGATATGCTTTCTAAGGTAGCTAAAGGAGAAGTGGGTACTCTTTTAAAGAGTGTTGATGAGAGAGGAAAATTAGAAGAAGTCGCAAAAATTCTGGAAATAGATGCAATACTTGATAGGGATATAACTAAATTAAGTGGTGGAGAACTCCAGAGGATTGCAATTACTGCAGCAGCATTAAAAGATGCAGATTTCTATTATTTCGACGAGCCAACTTCGTGGCTTGATGTCAAACAGAGATTGAATGCGGTTAAGGTTATAAGAAGCCTTGCAGATGAAGGAAAATCTGTAATGGTCATTGAACACGATTTAGCGGCGCTTGATGCCATATCTGATTATGTGCATATTCTTTACGGGCATCCTGGAGCTTACGGTGTTGTAGCACAGATGCGTGGAGTTAGAGTAGGAATAAACACTTACATTGGCGGATTTTTAAAAGAAGAAAATGTAAGATTTAGAAGGCAGCCAATAGTCTTTGATGTAAGACCTCCAACAGAAGTAGTTGAGGCTGAAGTCCTTGCAGAATATACAGCACTTAAAAAATCATATGATGGATTTTCTATTGAAGCTGAAGAAGGAGAAGTACAGTATAATGAAATAATAACTGCATTTGGGCCAAATGGAATTGGAAAAACCACTTTTGCCAAGATGCTTGCTGCAGTGGAAAAACCTGATGAAGGTAAAATAAAGAAGAAGGTTTCTATTGCTTACAAACCACAATATTTGTCATCTAACTTTGATGGAACTGTTATGGAATTTTTAATGGTTAACGCACCAAATTATGGCACTCCTTTGTTTAAAACTGAAATTGTAAAGCCATTTACACTTGATGAAATTATGGAGAAAAATGTCAAGGATTTAAGTGGTGGAGAACTTCAAAGGCTTGCTATAGCTGCTGCAATTTCTAAAGAAGCTGATATTTATCTTTTTGACGAACCCACTGCATTTTTAGATGTAGAACAGAGACTCAGGGCAGCAAGGGCAATAAGAAAGATAATTGAAAGTAGACATGCAGCATCAATTATAATAGACCACGATATAGTCTTTATTGATTATATATCTGATAGAGCAATGGTATTTTACGGCGAACCTGGAGTTGAAGGTCACGCTACTGCTCCAATGGATCTTCGTTCTGCAATGAATAAATTCCTTTCTGATGTTGGTATAACCTTTAGAAGAGATAAAGAAACTAAAAGACCACGTGTTAACAAATATGAAAGTTATCTCGACCGTGAACAAAAAGAAAAAGGAGAATATTATTATCTGGACTCTTAGATCCAGATTCTTTAATTTTTATTTAATTTAAAAATAGAATAAAAAAAGACAAAACCCTCGAAAATCTATGATTTTCGGGGCGCCAAAAATTCTTAGAATTTTTGAGCGGTTTATTTTTTTCGGAGTGCTTTCATTCCTTCCTTGAAATCAGCTGCAAATTTTTCAACACCGGCTTTAGGAATGGAGAAACTTACTCTCAAGTATCTGCCACCGAATAATTTACTGGTGTATGCACCTTCCCTTGCAAAGATTTTCCTATCAAGAAGGAAGTCTACTAAATCAACAGGTTCTACTCCTGTTTTGTAGATGTCAATTGCAAGCATGTTTCCATCTGATGGATAAACGGGTATAAAAGCACCGTCAACTTCATCAACAGCTTCTTTAATGATTTTCTGATTGGATCTGGTTATATTTCTTATTCTATCAAGCCATTCAGGTTTTGATTTAATGGCTGCCAATGCTCCCTTCTGGGCTACGATGTTTGTTCCAAGATCGTTAATAAGAATGCTCCTAACTGAATTTAAAATTTCTGGAGCACTTATCATTGCACCGATACGCAATCCTGCCATTCCATAGATTTTAGAGAAACTGTAAACAGTTATGCTGCGTTCTGGAGCATATTTACTTACAAGATGATGATCTCTAGCAAAATCACGGTATGTAATGTCATGCAAAAGATACATATTGTTATCGTACGCTAAATCTGCAAATTCCTTAATCTCTTCTTTGGTATAACATGATCCAAGCGGATTTAGAGGATCTACTAGTGAAATGATCTTGGTATTTTTATCCATTGTCTCTTTTACAAGTTCTGGAGTTAATTTATATTCATTTTCTTCGCTGTAAATTGGAACAGATTTAACATGGTCGGCAAATCTGCTTGCAAAGTTATCAATAATCAGATATCCTGGATCACAAGTTATTACATTGTCTGTTGGTTCTAAGATGTCATTCATGCATAGAAACAATGATTCTGTACCTCCTGCGGTGACAAGAGCGTCATTCACTCCATCATTTAGGCCTAAATCTTTAAGAATCAGTTCTTTAAGTTCAGGAAATCCTTCTGGCGGCGGGTATTTACAGTAATCCTTGTTTTTAACGCTTTCAAGCATGGAAAACATTATATCACTTTCTTCATGCAAGTGATTGGTGTTTTGACCCATCCATATCATTTCTTTGTCATGAAAGACGTAATCAAAGAAATTATTTATATTATCAAAGCCTTTTGGCAGTCTCTTTGCTGCTCTTGCATATTTTTTTGGTGAAATCATACCTCTCACAACATTTAAAATAGTATCTATTTGAATAATCTCAAAATAACCTTAATTTACTATTATCGTATCTAAAAACTAATATTTATATTTAATTATATTAAAAAATTTTGATTTTTATCATTTTATTAAGATATCAGTTTAAAAGAAGGAGTGTATTATAAATTGGCCTTTATTTTACACCGCTATCCACAATTTCAAATTTAACTTTGAAACCTTCAGGCTTGCTTTTATGTCTTTTTAGTACTGCATACCTTTCTCCATTATCATTTTTTTCAAGTTCTACAATACTTTTACTCCAGTACTTTAATATTGTGCCTCCAACAGGCTCTACAGCATCTTTTTCTTCATCAAAAATTGAATAAATATGGTTTGTAATCACAACCGCAAGGTCATATCTCCTTGCAAGTCTTGAAAGAAGTCCCATTTGTTTTCCAAGTTCTCTATTTATTTCAGTTTGACCCCCATCTTTTAATCGGTAAAGTGCCACAGCAGAATCCAGAACAATAAGGTCAATATTATCGTTTCCTTCTTTCAGATTGATTTCTATTTTCTGAAGTGCTTCGTTTTGTTCTTTGAAAGTTGTTGGTTCTAGTACTATAATATTTCCCGCAAGACTTTCAAAGTCACCACCCGCTATTTGTTTTACTCTTTCAATGGATAATCCACCTTCCGTATCTATTATAACTGCTTTTTTACCATTTTTAGCACATTGAATTAGCATTTGGAGTGCAATATTGGTCTTTCCAGATCCGGGAGGGCCGTAGAATTGGGTGATGGATCCTTTTTCAATTCCACCTCCAATTATGGAGTCTATGGTGCATCCGATGGGTAATTTATATTCATTTTTAATGTTAGATAATGTTTTCAACGTGTATACCTCTTTAATCTTGATAGTTATAGTTAAAACTTAAAGAATTTTGATTATTTTTAATTTATAATTAATTTTTATTATATTCCTCTTTGAATATTCTAATAAAAATAATTTTTGTGGGATCATTTCGATTTAATTATGTTTATAAAAGACTAAAAACATATTAAAGGAGATAAAATTGCTTATAATCAAATATTATGAGTAAATAATCTATAATTAACAAAAAAGAAGGATTTTAAAAATAAAACTTTAAAACTAAATCAGTCATTAAAATGAAAATCGGGAAGCGCTGCACCTTTTCTAAGCATTTTTGGAGGGTAAATAGTCATATCAAGCACTGTTGAGTGAGTTCCATGTCTACAATTTCCAGAATCAAGAACTAAATCAATTTCTTCATGTAATTGTTTTAAAATCTCATTTATAGATTCTAAAACAGGTTGTCCTGAAATATTAGCACTTGTTGTTGTTATAGGGAATTCTCTTGAAAGTTCCATGCATATTTTATTGTCGGGTATTCTTATTCCAATTTTTGAACTTCCAGATGTTAAAATTGGGGGCACATTCTCTTTTTTATTTAAAATAACTGTGAATGGGCCTGGTAAAATATCTTTTAGCATATTTTCAATATCTTTATCTAAATAAGCTATATTATGAATATCATCAATTTTAGAAACACAGATAGATAAAGGTTTATTTAAAGCCCTATTTTTAATTATATAAACTCGTTTAACAGCTTCAACATCAAATATATTTGCACCTATTCCATAAACTGTATCTGTTGGATAAAGAATAGTTTTCCCATCTCTTAAGGCATTTATCGCGATTTTAATTTTTTCTTTCTCTGGATTTTTTTGATTTATTTTTATTTTCATTTTATCAATTTGAACTGTCTTTTAATTTCAGAGTAATTATAGGCTTTACTCTTTAAAAAATACACAATATATATCTTGTTGAAAATAACATATCAATGAATATGCTAAATAAATTAAGGCCTCAATTAAAAACTTATATTGATCCTGTTGCACAAAAAATCCATGTCAATCCCAATATCTTAACGATAATTGGGTTATTTATAGGTATTTTTGCAGCTTACATGTTTGCAATAGGGAGTTTATTAGGCGGTGGCATTTTAATTTTACTGAGTGGCTTCTTTGATATAATTGATGGTGCAGTTGCTCGAAATCATGGTTCCCATTCTCAATTTGGTGCTATACTTGATTCAACCACAGATAGATTAACTGATGCTTTTATTATAATGGGCATTATTCTTGGAGGATTTATAGAGCCATTTATAGGAATTTTAGCTATAATCGCGTCGTTTAGTGTTAGTTATGTAAGGGCAAGAACGGAATCTGAAGGTGTAAAAGGCGATGTAGGATTTGCTGAAAGGGCAGAGAGGCTTGTTATAATAATGATTGGTGCCTTTTTAAGCTACGCCTTCGGTACTAATATTATACTGGAATATGCAATTATTTTGATTGTTATTCTGGGCTTTTTTACAGTAATGCAGAGATTATATCATGCATGGAAGCAGTTGAATAGTTAAAAAGATTGTGGAGATGATTATTTGGCTGATGATGAAGAAACAATAGCCCGTATTAATAAAGATATTGAATTATTTACGAAAAATATAAAAGAAATTGGTTCAATAGATTTGAGTGATAATGAAAATGAGGTTGTTGAGAGGGCCAAAAGTTATTTTGAAGATACTAAGTATTATCTTAAAAAGGGAGATCTTATAACTTCATTCGGTTGTATAACGTATGCCCATGGGTTACTGGATGCAATTCGACTAATTTACAATTTGATTTAGATAAATGATCTAATCATAAAGTGGTTAAAATGAGTAGATTTTTTGGCAGGGAAACTGAAGTTGAAAAATATTCCAAGCTCCACGTAAGGCTTGTTTATGAATGTGCTCATAAGCTCAAAGATGTAATGATACATTTTTATCAGGGTAATTATGAGTTAGTGGACCAAGAAGTGGAAGAAATAACTCGATATGAAAATGAAGCGGATGAAATCCGTAGAAAAATGGAAGTTCAGTTTTATCATGGTGCATTTTTACCATTTGATAGGGAAGACAGAATTGTCCTGGCTGAACTTGTAGATTCAGTTGCTGATGCTACTCAATCTGCTGCATACGCACTTTCTCTCGGTAGAATAAATTTTCCACCACAATTTGAAGATGATTTTATTGAGCTTGTTGAATCTTCGTGTGAAACCGTTTCAGTGTTAAAAGAGAGTGTAGATTTACTGGAAAAGGATTTGAGTTTATCACTTAGTAAAGCTCATGAAGTTGAAGTACGTGAAGAAGAAGGAGATATAATAGAGCGTAAGGTAGTCCTTAAACTTTATGACGCTTATAAAAAGAAAAAAATTGATTTATTTACCTTCCTGGAGCTTAAAAATGTTGCTGAAAAAATTGGTAATATTTCAGATCGTTCAGAAGATGCTTCTGATAGAATTCCAATAATTGTCGCAAAAAGAAAAGGGTAATCCTTTAAATTTATTATTTTTATGCAAATTAGAAAAGATATCCTGAAAGATGCAGCTTATGATTTAAGATTCCTTTTAAATAGGAAATACAGAAAAAAAGGTGCATTAACTTTTGTTTCAAATAAATATGTTTTATCAATGCATGAAAGGAATTATCTTGCAAGAGCAATCCATTCAAACTTCATTTCTGCATCAAGAATGGATAAAATAGTTAATTTATCTCAAATTACGGATCAATCTCTTTTTATAGATGGTTATAATGTTTTGATTACTTTGGAAAGCATAATACGTGGAGATTATGATTCAATTATTTCATGTGATGATGGGGTAATAAGAGATATAAATGCTATTTTTGGGAAATATAAATGCAATAAAACAACAGAAAGTTCATTAAATAATATATTAAGTTTAATAAATGAATATAAGCCTCTTAATGTTACATTTTTATTTGATAAACAGGTAAGTTTCAGCGGTAAACTTGCAAATCTTATTCGAAATTTATTTAGAGTATATGGACTTGAGTGGGAAGTAACCCTTTCAAAAAACGTTGATTTTGAGTTAGTTAAACTTGCAAATGCTCGAAATGGAATTGTAGCCACAAGTGATGGTATTATAATAGATAAAGTAAACAAAATAATCGATTTACCATTTTATTTTTTAAAGAAATCAAAAATAAGCATTAAAAGAAGTTTTTAATAGGAAGAATTAAATACGATGTGTTATAATGGATATAATTTAAAGATAACAAATAAAAAGTATAATAAAAAAAGAAATATAATTATTATATATTATTGGTTTAATATTTGCATTTCCAGTAATCAAATTGTTAACTGGATTTTTTTGAAATAAGAGTTATGGTGATATTATGAAACCAGAGAATGAATTATACACAGAAAAACTCGGAGAAGAGTTTAAAGCTAGAATGAAATGGTTTAGAGAAGCACTTAAAGATGAAGTTAAAAAAGAAGAATTACATGAAAATATACAGGGTTCTGAAATACTTATAAGGCTTGAGATATTTCTCCCATCTGATAATCCCGAAGAATTTGTCGATGGATTATATTTATACATTGATAACAGTGGAGAAATAGTTGATGCTGATTATTATTTCAGAGACAGTTGTGATGGTGCTTTAACCAGATTAGAGGATGATGATCTTCAAGTAATAAAAGATCTGTTTCAGGATGCTTTTTCACTGGAAATTGAATAATAAGGTTTATAATTTAATTATAGATAATTAAACTACTTATTTTTTTATATCTATAATTATAAATCTTTAAGTGAATAACATTGTTTTATTTTCTTTTTAGAGATTGAAATGATAGAATAATATAGATGAACAAACAAAGATATATTTTATAAATGGAATTTTTAAACGAGAAATTCCAGAAAACAATTAATTGAATCAATATAATTTCATAAATAAAATCCAGTAAATAAAGCACTGAACCATTATGGAGGGTTATGATGCGTAGTTTTGAGAGACTGACTTCTCTTAAGGATTATATTCCATTAAAAAGAAGAGAAGTGACAGGTAAAAACATAGGGCTTCTTGTAGATGGCCCCAATATGTTAAGGAAAGAATTTAGTCTTAATCTTGATCTTGTAAGAAAAATAATATCTGAATATGGAGATATGAGAGTTGGTAAAGTTTTATTAAACCAGTATGCTTCAGATAAACTAATAGAAGCAATTGTAAATCAGGGATTCACTCCCGTAGTTGTTGCTGGTGATACTGATGTTTATATGGCTGTTGAAGCCATGGAATTAATTTATAATCCTAATATTGATGTTATTGCTCTCATGACTCGTGACGCTGATTTTTTACCTATAATCAATAAGGCTAAAGAAAATGGAAAGGAAACATTAGTAATTGGAGCAGAACCAGGATTCAGTGCAGCATTGCAGAATTCTGCGGACCATGCCATCATACTAACGCCTGAAAATGGAAAGAATAACAAAAACGGAAATGTAAGGGAAGAAAATGCTTATTAAGTCTTCTGTTGATGAAGTAAAAAAAAGGGAAAATTCCCTTAAAATAATAGATTCAATTTTAAAGAAATATGGTAGAGAAGATTTTTATGATTTAACTGGCCTTGCAGGGGATTTTAAACTTAAAGAAGAGGATATGGATCTCCTGGAAACATATGCTGGTCCTGCAATATTTGAAAATCAACTTCAAGAAGCTGGAAAACAGCATCTGGGTGGAGAGAAAATATTAGCTTTTAATCGAACCACTGCAGGAATACTGGCTACTATTTTAGCTTTGGTAAAAAAAGGCGATGAAGTTATTCATTATTTACCTCAATTACCTTCTCATCCTTCAATACCAAGAAGTGCGGAACTTATCGGTGCTTTTTACGAAGAATACGATAATATCAATGATTTTAAGGTTCACGAAAACACATCTTTAGTTATAATTACTGGATCTACTATGGATCACCATGTAATTAAAGAAGACGAGTTTTCGAAGATAATCACGCTTTCAAAATCTAAAGGGATTCCAGTATTTGTAGATGATGCGTCTGGTGCAAGATTAAGGACTGTAATCTTCAACCAACCACTTGCTATGGATTTGGGTGCAGATATAGTAGTTACAAGCACTGATAAACTCATGGACGGACCAAGAGCAGGACTAATGTCTGGAAAAGAAGAAATAATTGATTCAATCAAATCCAAAGCTCAACAATTTGGTCTTGAAGCTCAAGCATCTACAATTGTGGGAATAATACGGGCAATAGAAAATTTCAGTGATGAAAGAATGCTAAGCGCTTTTCAAAAGAAGCATGATATTTTTGAAGAATTAAAAAAAGACTTTGAATTTATTGAGGAAACACCAACTGGAATAATGCTTTCTGCAGAAGATTTAGAGAAAGAACTTGTTAAAAGAGGAATAGAAACAAAATTTTCCTGTGATGATGTAGCATGCGTTTTTTCAGTACTTCTACTTAGAAATTACCATATTTTGACAATTCCTGCTGTGGGTATGCCGGGAGCATCAGCAACTATAAGAATAGATCTCGCATCTAAGGATGCTCAAAGGGTAGAAGCTGATTATATTGTTAAAGCCATGGTCGAAACATTTTCTCATCTTGGAGAAATCGTTAATTACGAGCTTGCTTGTAGTACACTTTTGTTTGAAGATGGATTATAATTTTTTAATTTTATACTTATTTTTATTGATATTTAATGCATGATTATGATTTAAAATCATATTATGTAAAATTTAGAATGGTGATTCCAATTCCAAACTCAAAAATTAATCAACAAAAGTTGATAGAAATCGATGGAGCATATGGGGAAGGTGGAGGTGCAATTGTTCGAAATGCTATAGCACTTTCTGCTTTAACTTCAAAACCAATAAATATAAGAAATATACGCGCAAACAGGCCAAAATCAGGTTTGATGCCTCAGCATTTTAATTCTGTAAATGCAGTTGCACAATTATCTGGAGCTCATTGCCAGAGTCTAAACGTTGGATCCGGTGAAATCTCTTTTTTTCCCGAAAGAATTAAAGGAGGTAAATTTGAGATTGATATCAAAACTGCTGGAAGCATTACCATGGTTCTCCAGGCATTTATGATTCCTGCCGCATTTTCAGATTCTCCAGTAGAAATCACTGTTAAAGGTGGTACTGATGTTCGATGGTCCCCTCCAATTGATTATTTGCAAAATGTAACTTTGAAAATCTTGAAAAAGATGGGATATAATGCAGAAATGGATTTAATTCGTAGGGGTCATTATCCTCGTGGTGGGGGGATAGTAAAGGTAAAAATAAAGCCAGTTAAAAAATTAAATCCTGTCAAATTAATTGATCTTGAATTTGATAAAATTAAAGGCATATCTCATGCTGTGAATTTGCCAGAACATATAGCTGTGAGACAGGCTGAAAGTGCTGAAAAATTACTTGAAAAAAATGGAATTGAATCTGAAATTGATATTGAACATTCAGATGAAACTATAGGTCCTGGAACTGGAATAACGCTATGGACTAATGGAAATATTCCTGTTGCTGGAAGCTGTATTGGTGAGCGAGGTTTAAGAGCTGAAAAAGTAGGCCAAAAGGCAGTAGAAGAAATTTTATACCATATATCTAAAGAAGCTGCCCTTGATAAGTATATGGGAGACCAGATTATTCCTTACATGGCAATTGCCGGGAATTCTGAGATTAAAACTGCGGAATTAACGTGCCATGCAGTTACTAATATTTACATTGCAGAAATGATGATAAATAAAAAATTTGATGTTAATGGAAAAATTGGGGAAATTGCAACCATTAAAGTCAATTAAATTTAAAAAAAATAGATAATAAAATAGAAAAATTAAATGGTGTAACGTTATAGAACATTTTTGAGCTGATCAACATGTCTGCATTGGCCAGAAATAATTTTTCTTAAAGATCCATCTTTAAGCTCTATAATCAATACTCCTTCTCTGTTAACACCAACAGCTTCTCCCTGGATTATTTCAGTACCTTTTCTAATTTGTACATTGCTTCCAATTGTTTTAGAGTATTTACGCCATTTTTGAAGTATTTTTTGGAAATTGCCTTTATTGAATTCATTATACATTATTTCGAAATTTTCAAGGAATTTTCTAACTAAAAGCATACGAGATATTTCTTTTTCCAGTTCTGTTTTTAAAGATGTAGTTTCTTCTCTTAATTCTGGAGGCAAAAGATCAAGATCTACATTAGCATCAATTCCAATTCCTGCTATTATATAATCAATGGAATCTTTACCAGTGCTAATTTCGGTTAATATGCCGCAAACTTTTTTATTTTCTATTAATATGTCATTTGGCCATTTTATGCCGACTTCAAGCCCATATTCGTCTTTAATAGTTTTAGCTGCTGCAACACCTGCTGTAAATGTTAACTGGGGAGCATTTATTGGTAAAGTGTCAGGTCGAAGGATTATTGACATCCATGCGCCACCAATGGGAGAAATCCATGGTTTTCCTCCTCTTCCTTTTCCCCTTCTCTGTCTTTCAGCAATTACAACAGTTCCTTCTGGTGCACCTTCTTGAGCCAATCTTTTTGCAACTTCATTTGTTGAATCAACTTCTCTAAAATAATGAATTTCTTTACCAATATAACTAGTATTTAGAGTATCTTTGAGTTTATGGGGTAAAATTAATGTTAATTCCTCATTTAGAAGAACTTCATTGTCTGTTGAGCATTCAATAGTATATCCTTCGTGAATCAAGGATTTAATATGTTCCTGCACACTAGATTCTGGAATCTCAAGTTCTGAAGAAATTTCGCTTATAGGGATATATTCACCCTTCTTTTCATAAAGTGTTTCCAGTACTTTATTTTTCATTTTAGCATCCCCTACTTTCACTATATGCTTACATAATATTATTTTTTTGATATTGAATTAGCCATGTAACTGTTTACTGCCGCAGAAACTGCTGCAACTTTTGGAGAAGGTTTAAATGTAGATCTAAGCCTTGCAGCTCTTTTTTCATCTGCTTTAATTACTTCTGCCATATGGCCCATGATTTCGTCACGGTACTGGTCAACAAAGTGTGTATGGAGTTTTGCTTCTCTAAAATGTTCGCTGAGCATCATTGATTTGTGGAAAGGTATTGTAGTCTTAACCCCAAGGATAATATATTCATTTAATGCTCTCCGCATACGTGCTATAGCTTCTGCTCTATTTGTTCCGTAGACTATAAGCTTGGATATCATGGAATCATAATATGGGGGTATAGTATAGTTCATATAAACTCCACTATCAACTCTAACTCCAATTCCGCCGGGAGAACGATACCCAGTTATTTTACCGGGATTTGGGGCAAAATCATTCAATGGATCTTCAGCATTTATTCTACATTCTATAGCATGACCTCTGACTTTTATGTCATTCTGTTCACAACAGAGTTCTTCTCCAGATGCTATATTTAACTGCTGTTTTACCAAATCTATTCCGGTTACAACCTCGGTTATGGGGTGTTCTACCTGAATACGTGTATTCATTTCAAGGAAATAATAAGCTCCATTGGAGTATAAAAATTCAACAGTTCCAGCATTACTATATCCTAATGAAGACGCTGCTTTTACTGCTGCGCCACCCATTTCTTCACGCAATTCTTCTGTCATAATAGGGGACGGTGATTCTTCAATTAACTTCTGGTGCCGTCTTTGAATAGAACATTCACGGTCAGCTACGTGGATTGTATTTCCATGCTCATCTGCAAGGATCTGAAATTCAATGTGCCTTGGTTCTTCTACATATTTTTCTATATAAATGGTTGAATCCCCAAATGCAGATGCAGCAACTGATTGAGTTGATTCAATGGCACGTACAAGTTCATCTTCTTCATAAACAGTACGCATTCCTATTCCGCCACCACCAGCTGAGGCCTTTACAATAACTGGATAACCTATAGATTCTGCAATATCAATTGCTTCATCAAGTTCAGTTACTCCTTTAGCTGTACCCGGTACGACAGGAACTCCTGCTGCACGCATTAATTTTTTGGACTCAATTTTACTTCCCATAGCTTCTATAACTGATCCTTTTGGTCCAATTAACTTGATACCGTGTTTTTCACATTCTTCTCCAAGCTTGGCATTTTCTGCCAGGAAACCATACCCTGGATGAATTGCTTCAGCACCGCACTTTAAAGCAGTGTCTATTATTTTTTCAATATTCAGGTAACTTTGTGAAGGGCTTGGTTTTCCTATATTATATGCTTCATCAGCATATTTAGCAAAAAGTGAGTTGCTATCTGCATCAGAATATACTGCAACACTTTTAACGCCCAGTTCTTTACAAGCTCTCATAACTCGGATTGCGATTTCACCACGGTTGGCTACTAAGACTTTATTGAACATGATGTTTCCTCTGATTTATATTATCGAAATCTAATAGTTATCATTAAATTTATATGATTATGACAATTCTAATATATCTACTTTGATCTATTTATTTGTACTAAATTATATTTTGATCTATCGAAATTTAATAATCGAAATAACAAAATGATTTTAAATGAATTCCAAAAAACCAAAAATTACTAAAAAAAGACATCTTGAAATGATCCTTCAAGATATTCCTGCCCATAAATCTCCAAAAGTACATTTAGAGCAATATTCTACACCTGCTCACATAGCTGCTGATGTATTATGGAATGCTTATTCACTGGGAGATATTAAAGATAGAAAAGTGATTGATCTTGGTTGTGGTACTGGAATTTTTGCAATAGGTGCATCTTTACTCGGTGCCTTTGAAGTTGAATGTGTAGATATTGATTTGGATGCAATTGAGATTGCAGAAGATCAGGCAATTAAAAATGGAATTATGGATATAATAAGTTTTCAAAAAAAAGATATCATTGATTTTTCTGGTAATGGAGATACTGTTATTCAAAATCCTCCTTTTGGAGCTCAAAAATCCGGAACTAAAAATGCAGATAGAGTTTTCATGGAAAAAGCCATTGAATCTGCTCCAGTTGTTTATTCATTTCATATTAAAGAAACCGAAGAATTTGTAGAGAAATATTTCGATTCTTTGGGTGGTTCTGTTACTCATAAGTTCTATTATAGTTTTAATATACCTAAAATTTATGATTTTCATAAAAAAGAAAAGATTAACGTTAATGTTGTAGTTTTAAGGATAGAAAAGAATATATAGCAAAAATGATGAATATTAATATATATTTAATTAGACTCTAAAATAGCCAGAAAAACATAAACTATTTTATAGTGATTTACATATATTATTAAAGATTAAAGGATTGAGTACTTTAAATCTGAAGTATTTATATATAAGTTGAATCAAACCTAAGAAGGTTATACACAATATATATAAGACGATAAAAACAGATAGTGGAAAATGGAACAAAAACATTTATCCATTTTTATACCTGCCTCAATACTTGCTGAGACTAAGGATTTAAGAATAAAAACTTACAAGGTAGGTCTGATTGGTAGATCTGCAGCCATATTCAAGGCTGATAAGATTGTTGTTTATAACGATAGTGAGGATGAGAAAGAGGTAAAGTTTATTAGTGATGTTCTCACTTATATGAATACGCCTCAATACCTTCGTAAAAAGGTATTTCCAATCTCAAGGGAATTGAAAAACGTGGGAATTCTTCCACCATTAAGAACTCCCCACCATCCAACAGATGAACCCGAAGTAGGCGATTATAGACAGGGATTCACTGTTAAAAGGACAAAGAAAGGTACAATTGTTGATATCGGAGCAGATAGGCTCGCTCTTTGTCGTGAAAAACTCAGCATAAATAAGGTATTTAGCTTCAAAATTGTGAAGCTATCCAAAAAAGATATATTAATAGAACCCGATAAACCCGATTTTTACTGGGGATACGAGGTTTTATCTACTTATAAGGACTTGTATGAAAGCATAGCGGAAGTTAAACCTGATTTTATTATTGGTACTTCTAGATATGCAGAGCCCATCACTTCTATTTTAGATGAAGTAAAGCACAAGATAAAAGATGCCAAACATTTGGCTATTTTGTTTGGTGGTCCTTATTCAGGCTTGCATGAACTTATTCAGGGCCGAAAAAACATTATAGATCTTGAAGTCAATACAGTCCCATCACAAGGAACTAAGACTATAAGGACAGAAGAGGCGGTTTTAATAACTTTATCTGCATTTAATCTTCTTTTAGATGCAGAATAACCCGGAAAATTGAAAGAATTGTGAAGTAAGGAGGTAAATTAAAAATGACTAGACATCACCAACCACGAAAAGGATCAGTTGCATTCAGTCCTCGAAAGAGGGCATCAAAACAATCCCCCAGGATTAAGTCCTGGCCTCAAGCCGACGAAACGGGGTTACTCGGTTTTGCAGGTTATAAAGTGGGAATGACCCATGTTAAATTAACAGACAACAGAAAAAACTCACCAACTGAAGGAATGGAAATTTCAACTCCAGTAACTGTTTTGGAAGTACCACCTGTTGTTGTAATGGGTATAAGAGCATACACAAAAACCACTCGTGGCCTAAAAACCATGACTGATATTATGGCCAGTGATTTAAGCGAAGAACTTTTGCGAAAAATACCACTGCCTGAAGAATATGATACTGATTCTAAATTAAATGAATTAAATGAAAATATTGATGATATCTTTGATATCCGCGTTTTATTACACACCAACCCTAAGCAGGCAAGTGTTCCTAAAAAGAAACCTGAAATAATTGAGTGCGGTCTCGGCGGCGCTACTGTTTCTGAAAAACTTGAATATGCTACAAGTGTTCTTGGAAAAGAACTCAACGCAGCAGATGTTTTTGCCGACGGAGAACATATTGACTCCATTGCTGTGACTAAAGGAAAAGGATTCCAGGGTCCAGTTAAAAGATGGGGAGTTAGAATCCAGTACGGAAAAGCTGCAAGAAGTAGTAAAGGAAGACACGTTGGTTCATTAGGTCCATGGTCTCCAGAAAGAACAATGTTGACAGTTCCACAAGCTGGACAAATGGGATATCATAAAAGAACAGAATACAACAAAAAAATTCTTAAAATTGGAGACATTTCTGAAGTAGATTCAGTTAACCCTGATGGTGGATTTGTTAAATATGGTCTCGTTAAAAACAACTTTATTTTAGTGAAAGGATCACTACCTGGCCCAACTAAGAGGCTTGTAATATTAAGAAAAGCAATGAGACCTCATGGAAAACATAACGACGCACCAGAAATATCATACATATCTACAGCTTCAAAACAGGGTGTCTAAATTCAGTTTTATTGTTTATAATTAAAGAGGGATATTAGATGAAAAAAATCAAAGTTTATTCATTGGAAGGAGAAGTCATTGATGAAATCAAGCTTCCTGAAATTTTCAACGAAGAATACAGACCAGATATCATTAAAAGAGCAGTAATCTCCTCACAGACCGCAAGAATACAGCCTTGGGGTACAGACCCAATGGCAGGAATGAGGACAACTGCGGAATCATACGGTTCTGGTCGTGGTGCAGCAATGGTACCTCGTGTAAAAGGAAGCAGACACCCAGCAGGGTCAAAAGCAGCCTTTGTACCACAAGCTGTAGGTGGAAGAAGAGCACACCCACCAAGGCCGCAGAAGGTTTACCATGAGAAAATTAACAGGAAAGAAAGAAGATTAGCCATCAGATCAGCAATAGCTGCAACTACAAAT